>CAZJJA010000001.1:0-62980 GCA_964546235.1 uncultured Thermofilaceae archaeon
GTAAACCTCGAAGAAATAGCCAAAAAAACACAAGGCTACACAGGAGCAGACCTAGCTGCACTATGCAGAGAGGCAGCAATGATAGCGCTTAGAGAATCAGGCAAACCTACTAGAGTGTCACAAAAACACTTCCTGAAAGCTCTAGAGGTCGTAAAGCCGAGCATTACAAGAGAAGACATCGAGAGATACGAAAAAATAGCTGAAGAATTTAGAAGAATGCTTGTGTAAACTCATCTTTCTCATTATATTTTTTAATATTTTTTATAACATCAGCCGAGAGTTCATTCTTCACACCTCTGATTTGGTACTTCTCATCATCCAAGATGTATATATTCGGCTTGGACTATTTATAGTATAAACAGTATGTTTAGCACGAAATCTGGAAGAAGGTACTTTGCGGGCATAAAGGTTAGAAGAAAAACAGGTATAAGTAGTGAGAATGTCTTTATAAAAAAGAGTTTCCTGGAAAAACATCTGGAGCGGTTTGGAATATTCTTTACACCTACAATTTCTTACATTGGTGATTCTGACAATAGGATACGAGTACATGTAGTTTCTTTTTCCTCGAGAAATGACTATATTGTTGTGACTAGACCTCTTTCATTTTCTATTAATGATGTTTTTTCTGTAATCGATTTTCTGAGAAAAGAACACGAGGTTCCTGTTATCGTTTCTATAGTGGCTGATAGGCTTTCTCGATATAAAGAATTGATTAAAAATTTTCACGACAATGTCGACGGCATAGAGATTGACCTGGGGTTATTCTATACACTTTACGGGTATAAGAGAGGATTTGAATCTTACGCCATTGATATTGTAGAAGAGCTTGTTTCATATTCTCCTGTTCCAATAATCGCTAAAATAACCCCTAACATGCCAATGAGTGTAGATTTTTTGGAGGCCATTGAGGACACAGGATTGGGTGGGTTTGTCTTTTCTCCGCATCCAATTTATAGTGTTGGAAACGAAATCTTCAGAATACATTCTGTCCAGCTTTCAACAATTTATTCCTATGTTTGGGCTGGTATTGTAGTTTCAAAAGTGAAAATAAGCACTGCTTTTATAAGTGACACAAACATACTCGAAGACATAAATACTAGTATTGCCGGGATTTTCGATCTCATTCTTTTTGATACATATCTTTTGTTTGAAGAATTAAATGAAGAAGATGTTGTTAAAAAAGGCTATGAATTTCCATTGAAATGGAGAAAAATACCAACAAATTTAAGACCAGCTCTTATTCCAGGAAGCGAATCACAAAAGTGCATTAACATATGTCCCTATAATGCATTCAACTTAAATGAAATAGACGAAAAAACACTCATAATTGCTAATGAAGATTGCGATAGATGCGGGCTCTGCATCACATTATGCGATAAAAAAATTACGCTTGCTACAGAGCTTCTTCCCGAGTAATATCCTCAAGCTTCAGGAAGAAAAACTTCAGTGCTTCCTCTTCGCTTTTCACATCTAGATATGTCTCGGAAAGCTTCTTTGCTACATTTTTTATTTCTTTCATGGCTATTGGTGGGGCCACTCCTAAATCGTTGCATGCTACTCTCCAACTTTTTGCTTGCAAAACTTTTGCTATAAGCAGTTTTTTCTGGAAATCTGTGAACTCGGGCTTTTTACTAGACATAAAGTAGTGTCTAGCAAGTAAGGATACAACGTCCATACAGTTTTCTAGAGTCATATCACTCCATGCATATGTGAGAAAGCGCGCCTTCTGGAGTGTTTCCATCTTTAGTTCTAAGTCTTTTGTGGGTGTTGACTCCAAAATCATCTTAGCTGACTCTAGGTCAAGATCATGATAAGGTTCCGTCAGCGAGCCCAGAATCTTTTTCTTGAATTCCCAGGAAATGACGTCAATGAACCTTTTGGCTTTTTCATTAAGCGGTTTGACAACTATTATAGAATATTCACCGCTAACCGGATTTCTTTCAGGACTCATATGGACCGGCGTATAGCCGTTTCTTAGCCAGAATTTTAGCAATTCACGTGTCACCCCGAATCCAGCTCCTATCCAGTCATAGCAGTTGCTCCTAGCTTCCTCTTCTAAAAATTTTAAAGCAAGGCTTCCTAATCCCTGCCTCATAACGTCGGGATGAGTAGCTATTCTAACTATTCTTATGCCCTTTAGTTCTCCAAAGTCTATCAATTTATAATGTTTAATCAACCGGTCTGGAATTATGTTTCCCATTATCCAAGCTCCCTTTGCCGATTCCTTGGCTATTTCTTCTCCCATCAAACCCTCTTCAGCCAGTTCTAAGGAAACAACGATTTTGTTAGATGGCAGTTTTAATGCTCGCACAAAATGGTGTGGTGCATCCATCATTATGCCTAGATCATTTGGATTGTTTCTATAGTGTGCCATTATATAAATACCGAAAAACTGCCTGAGTTCCTTTTCGTTTTCTAGGAAGAATTCTTCAAGATCTGGTATATAATACTCTACTTTCTTCTCGGCTATATATTCGAGGTCCTTTTCATCAAGCTTGGCTGGCTCGGCGTCGAGCAATAATGTATCAAATACCCATTTTTCTATGGGGTCTTCTGGAGCATATCTTATCGGCTCGCCCATTTCATACTCGTAAATTTCGATATTCTCCATGCTCCTTAATCGCTTTAAGAATCTTATAGAAAATCCTCTCCCGGCTCCTTCATATCCGTGGACCGTTGAGGAGAAAACAACTTTATCGTGATTTTTGAGAATAGAAAAGAGCATGGGAACATGTATAGACGCGGCCTCATCTACTGCTATAATGTCGCATTTGGCTTTTGAAGCAGCCAACGGCTTATAATATTCAATTTCTATACCCTTAGCGTAGACTCCAATGATGTATCCTTCTTTTTCCTCTATATCGACCTTATGTTTAAGCACGGCTAGAGCTCTAGCCGCGAATCTAAAGACCTCTTGAACATTTGTTTCGTTAGGAGCCGTAACAATTATTCTACATTTACCTTTTGCCCTCCTTAATTTGTGGGCGATTCCTCCGAGAGCTAATCCTATAGCTGAAGATTTCCCTCTACCTCTATCAGCTGTGAGAACAAAAACGAGTTTCTTGTCTTCAATTTTTTTATAGAAATTACCCATGATAGTCAATACATTGACTTGATCCTGCGTTAAAGCGAGCTGGAAGACCTTTCTAGGTATCTTGGATTTTTCTGGAAATGTCAACGATGTAGGTTTATACGACTTAATTTTCTCCTTGGGAAATCTTTTTATAAATACTGTTCTATCCGCATCGTATATAGCTATGCCACTATGTTCCATTAATTTTCTCACAAATCTTTTCTCAAAATATCTCCTTAGGTCTTTTACAGTATATTGAGGCGTTAGAAGATTACTTTGAAACCTTGTAACTATCTTGAATAATGTGTCAAAGGAGGGCATCAATAAGATATATAACCCTCCACCTTCGACAACGCCCATAAGTCTGCCAATATCATTCGGCTCAAGATTGTTGAGGAGATCGATGACCGCAACATTATAGGTCTTGCCCAGAATCTTATCTAGTACATGATAGGATATATATTCGGTTTGATACGTCGACGCAATACCCTTTTCGAACATTCTTTTTCTCTCAACACCGTCTTCAAAAAAGACATGGTAAGCATATATCAACTTAGTCCCACTTCCAAAGACGTTTTTAAGTGCATGAAGCACCTCCAGAGCGCCCATTATCAGTCTAGATGCATCATCGCTCACTATCACTAGCATACGTCTATGCCGAGCTTTTTTCGCCTTAATGACCTCTTCACGTATCTCTTCTAGATATTCATTCGTAAAGACGGCCACGCTAAAACCCCTGTCCTATTAAGTCCTTAGGTTTTATAAATTCCCTCAAAAGAAC
The DNA here is from genome assembly GCA_964546235.1 of uncultured Thermofilaceae archaeon. Lineage (GTDB taxonomy): Archaea > Thermoproteota > Thermoprotei > Thermofilales > Thermofilaceae > JALVKT01. The sequence continues at coordinate 3,855 of CAZJJA010000001.1, forward strand.
TGTAGCATACATTCCCTTTCTAAGACTAAATTCCATTCTTAAGGTTTTGTTGTCTATAAAAGTATGAGTCAGATTTTTTGGAATCATACATGCTCTTCTAAACGTGCCAGACGAAGATATCTCTGGCATTTCTTTCAAATAAAAGTCTCCTAGATCCACTCCCTCCTCCTTTAAAACTTCTCTTTCAATCTCACCTTGAACTCCGCGGGAAAGCTGTGATCTATAACCAACAATAGGTAAAAGTAAAGCAGCCTTATCTTCTCGTATTAATTTATTTACCTTATCTACCAACACGTCATTCACTCTGAGCAAACCTTTAGGCTCTGAAGACTTATCGTCGGAATATATTCCTACAACATCTCCTGGATAGGCATACACATAAGATAGGTCTTTTTCTATCCTACGGCTCAAAATTTTGTTAAATAAATACGCTTGATAAGCTCCTATAAATAATCTCCTTATATATAAAGGAAGAGACCTAATTGCACCATAATAATCTTCGGGATGTGTTAAAAGATACCTTAAAACATGCCTCTCGTGGTGCAATGTCTTAGGAAACATCTCTAGTGCACCCTTTATATCCCAAGTATCATTTAGATACCTTCTTGCCTCTACAGCTTTTCCCTTTTCTTCGGGAAAAATTCTGAGAAGCATCTCCATTACTGCCTCTTTATATTTTCTTTGAATAATGAGTTTCCCCACAATATGGGTATTAGGTCTTATAGTCCCAAAACGCTGATATCCATAATAATTAGGTACTCCTACTTTTTCTTTCAACTCTTCAACTAAGGAAACGAGATTTTCAGGATTTTCAACATCACGAATAATTATCGAGAAAAAATTTCCATACAACATTCCTGGACGAAGATAAAACGGTCTTCTAAACAAACAATGCAACCTTATCCTAGAATACTTGGCATTAAATCCCTCAATAAGACTCTGATTAATCTCGTCTAAAAACGATATATACTGAAAAGTAACTGCTCTGGTATCCTTTAAACCAGCCACACTAACTCTATTTCTTCCTAGAGAAAACCATCTTGCCACTATTCTTAGAGCCGTCACAGTATCTATTCCTCTCTTCTCTAAAACAGCCCACCAATATCCTTCTTCAGAAGAAACGTATTGATCGCACTCAGGCGATGCAAGTAAGCCGTCCACACCTATTTCTTTTACAACAAAATCTTCTAAACTCCGCCTTATCGACCCTCCAATTCCATCTTTCTCTAAAGCATAGAACTCGAGCCCTAGAAAGATATCTAAATCCAATGATGATCTTCTCATAGCTATAACCCTACAACAGTTTTAGTTTACCAGTAATTTCGTCTATTTTCTTTGAAGGAGCTGGACCGATACCGACAGACGTTATAGTTCCTGGTTCTAGCTGTGTCAATCCCTTATCACTTATAAGAACCGTTGGTAAACCAGCCTCCTTGGCTTTATTATATATTTCTAACAATTCATCAAGACTATCAACTCTAACTACTATCTTTTTTTGTCCCTTATTAAGCCACGCGTCCACCCATTCTCTATGGGAATTTAATGCTTCAAGTAGCGCAGATACAGACGCGTGAGCAACTTGTACGGCTAATTTACCCTTACCCATTTTAATGTCTCTTCTAACTACAATGACTTGTTTAATTTCCACAGTTGTCAACATCTAGCCCACACACAAAAAAGAGGAGAATATATAACAGTTTAGAAGCTATGCTCTCTTATATCCTATCTTTCTCAGAAACTTGATCCTCTTTTTCTTATTTTCATCGTCCTCTACTCCCACCGGTGTAAAGCCGTCTACTACGCCAATAACTCCTCTGCCCTGGTCCGTTTCTACAACAATCACTTGTACTGGATTTGCTGTTGCACAGAATATGTTAACAACCTCGCTAACCCTCTTTATTTCGTTTAGCACATTTATTGGCCATGCTTCTCTTATGAAAATAACAAAAACATGTCCTGCTCCAATCTTCTCTGCAGTCTCTATAGCTGCCTTCACTAATTCCTTGTCATTTCCGTCATATCTAATCAGCCTATCTCCAGACGCTTCATTAAAAGCTAAACCAAACTTTATAGTTGGAGCGGAACTCACAAGCGCTTCAGCCAGGTCTTCTACAGTTTTTATGAAGTGTGACTGTCCTATTATTACATTAGATTTTTCGGGTAGCTTAACGTCAACAACCAGGATCTCGGCCTTACTCGGCATACTGTTAAAATCTATTCTCATGGCTACAAAAACGTTATCCAAGTAAATGTTATTTGATACGATGTACTCTCTATCTAGGTGAAGTTTGGTGAGCGAACACTCAATATGCATGTATGAGAGATGCAACAGGCCTAGCGAGATAATATTGGAGATAGGTAAAAAACAAGTATGGCTATGTAGAGAACATTTCAATCAACTAGTGTATCGTATGTCACGCGCAGCGGAAAGAAGGGGTAGGGTGAGTTTTCGAGACCTAAACGTGATTGATGTCTCCGAGGGAAAAATAAGGATACTTATTAGGAGAAAATCGTAAGCTTCTTATTCAACTAATGCTAGCTGTGCTTCCAATTCTTCTAGCAATTTGTTGTATGTTTCATCGTCAATTATTCCTTCTTCATGCATCTTGTTGAGTTCTTCGATCCTTTTCTTTATCTCCTCTGAAGATAATTTTACTGGAAGCCCTGCTCTCTTGAGGTGTATTCGTGAGAGATCGTCATATTTGTTAATTATTTCTGTTAGTTGGTTGAGTTCGTTTTTCAGTCTTTCAAGCTCTGATGAGAGTCTTTCTATTTTTTCATTCACCTTATTAAGTTCTTCAAGACCGAGTTCTATCTTTACCTTCAATTCTTCTATTTCCTTCTCATAGGTATCAACGAGATTGCGAACTATATTTAAACGCTCTACTAAAGGCAATCTTTGTTTTTCCCATTCATAAATTACCTTCAGCGCTTCTTCCCTGTACTGATTCCAAAGATCTTCTATGCGTTGGAACATTTCTTTTAACTCTTCATCTATCATGTTTAGATTTTCCATATTATTCAACCTCCTCTTTCACTCGTTCTAATTTCTTAATTTTATCTTCTATTTCACTTTTCAATTTCAAGTACACTTCTTCTGATATCTGTCCATCCCTATAACGTTGCTCGAGCTTTGACAAAGCAAGCCTTAATTTTGCTATTTCTGGTTTCGCCTCTGCAACCTTTACTCGCTTGAAATGAGGAAGGATGAGTCTTTCAACTTCATTGAGTTTCTTTATTAATTCATCCTGAAGATTTCTTTTTTCTGAAATCTTTCCTTCTAAATCACTTTTTAGTTCTTGATAGAGAGTTTCATCAATTATTCCAAGCTTATATTTTACTTCTAGCTTAGAAAGCTCGTCGATATATGTATCAATCGCCTGTTGAATACTCATGATAAGTTTTTCCATTTCTTCCCTCATGCTATCCCAGTATTCAATCAAAGCACGGGCTTCTTTATCGTAAGTATCCCATAACCTGTTAAGATCTACAGCCTTTGAAGATATTTCCTCTAGTCTTTCTATAAGTTCTTCTTCTATCGGTTTTTCCTCGTGAACCAGGACTGGTGTTTCTTTCTCTTCCTCTTCTTCCTTTAAATAGACAGGTTCTGCCTCTTCCTTAGCAACCTCCTCCTCTACAGCTACATGTTCCTCTGGTTTTTCGATCTCTTCCTCTCTTTCTTGATAGCTTATATAGTATGGACACTCCCAATATTCTGACAAACAAGGCATAAAAGCTGGGTCAACTTCTGTGCCACCAGCATATGCACAATAGAATTTACCTTTCTCATCACGATAAAGTCCTGGACAAACGTTTCTATCCGACATGCTCTCCCCTACTTACACCTATTAGGTAAAAACGGACGTGTTGCTAATATCTGTAATTTTTCTTTAAATCTCTCTTAATGTTTTTAAACAAAATCATTACCGAATATTTTCTTTTCGCTCTCAAGAATTTCTCTATATATCTCTTCGATATTTGGGAACTTCTTGTCAAGTATGTTTTTTATATCATTAACAAAATCAAAATATTGTTTAGAAAGTATTGGAGACAGGTTAATTTCCTGAAAACTATAGTATTCATCCAAGTCGATTATTTCTGCTTCTTCGCCAGGTTTTTTGACAACATCGATCTCCAAGTCTATATACCAGATATGTCCTATCTGATTAACGTCTATTGGCGTGTTTATGTTTATGTAGACTCCTTTGATGTTTTGGTTTTTATCATAATAGGAGTGTAAGATGGATCTCGAAAAGATCGAGAAATAGGATACTATTTTATCTCCTTCTTCTTTTTGAATTTTTAGCCCATCATATAATCCTTCTGGTTTAGTGATTTCTCTGGTGCAAACAATTTTTGTGTCTTCTATTTTTGATATCTTTGCATTCCAGATGTAGCCGTTTTTATGAATTTTATCATGGTATATGTTTATAATATCTCTATTTGTAGAGATAATACCAAGAATCGTATCCATATATTTTTTCTTCATAAGCTTTGGAGAAATACACTTGCTGTTTTCTATTATTTCTTCTACAAAGTCGATTTTATCCGTCACTTCTCGTATCTTTAGTGATTTAAATGTGTGATGAAATGGCAACGTGGGAATTTGTTTATTTCTTATGCGGTCTAATTCTCTTAACACATCTGGCGGAAATCTGACATAAGAAAATGAGTCTCTATGAAAAACAGTGAGAGGTACATCTGCCTCTTTTATTTTTTTCAAGATCCTCTCTCCTTCCTCTATTAATCTAGTTATTTCATCCATAATTAACGTTAGATCTGCGTCCTTTGAAGAACTTCTGAATCTTATCCCCCATCTACCTTTAGACAATTTTATAGCTAAAGATAATAAGTCGAATCTTTTTTCTTCACTCTTTATGAATTTACTAACTGAGTGTTTTCCTCCTTCAATTATCCTAACATAATCTCCAAACAATACTAGTCCTTCGCGCATTAGGGGGTTATTGATACTCGGCTTAATTATGTGAGCCACTGTTGTCGCACCTACTTCGTGAGGTATATGCGATATCATTACTCCGCTTTTCTTGTCAGGTAATTCCACTTCATAGGTTTTCTCGTCAATTTTTTCTTTTATTTTCACTACAAACGAGGTATACGGGCCATATTTGATATATAATACAATTGAACTTGGAAGAATCGAAAGAATATTGTATGTAAGATTCTTTACAATATTCTTCTCACCGATTATAACTATCCCTTTTTCTTCTTCAACATCTTTTATAGTAGCTTTAGGAGGATCGTCAGATAACTTTATTTCACTCTCAAATCTTCCTCTAGTCTTATCTGATATATCAGAAAAACTATATCCCATATCGGACAAAATCTTTGTAAGAGCTGTGGCGTAGATACCACGTATTCTCAGCATACGGACACCTGTTTTAATGCCCTCGAATATACGCGGTCTTTATAAATTAAATCAACCGTAAATTTTTAAGCTTAGCAATCACATAGGCATAGGCGATAATAATGCCTTCGGGAACAGCTGAGTTATTATCAAAATCTCTTGGAAATACAGTATTAGTAAAACTAAAAGGCGGAAGAGAGGTCAGAGGAGTATTGCTTAGCTATGATCAACACTTGAATTTAGTACTAGAAAATGCAGAAGAAATTCGTAACTCAAAAACACGTCAGCTAGGAACAATAATTGTTAGAGGAGATAATGTAGTAATTGTAAGTCCCGTACTTTAGGTGAGAAAAAATGGTAAAAGGTACCACATCATTTGGAAAAAGAGGTAGAGGAAAAACTCACATCCGTTGTAGAAGATGCGGCCGCCATAGCTATAACATCAGAAAAGGCTATTGCGCAGCATGCGGATTTGGACGCTCAAAACGTATGAGAAAGTATTCATGGCAAAACAAAAAGATAAACAGATTAAGACTGCCAGCTAAATGAACCTCTTTATTAAATAGAGAGAAATAGCGACAAGACCTATTGCACCTATATCTTCTTCAATATCATCCGGATATACTAGCTTTCCCATTTTCATTTCTCTCATCGACAAACCAGGCTCAGAGCCTCCAAATATAACCAAAACCCTTTTTGCTCCGCCTACTGTGGATTCCCAGACCTTTGTCAACGCTTCTCCTCCGTACTTTTTAGGCATAACTGTTAAAACAATATCAGGATTTACTACATCAATAACATCTTCTAAGTCTGACAAGAAAACAAGGTTTAATCCGAGCTTTAATGCTATTTTTTGTGCTTCGGGTACGCCCGACTGAGCAGCGGATCCCGAAGCCTTCGAGATTATAAATGTCTTAAAGCCTAGTCCGTATACTATTTTTGCAGCTTCCACTACTTTTTGCGCGGAAACAACGTTGTGTAATACCGGGATAACAACTATATCCGACATACCTTCTGTTAAACAGGCATGGATTATATCTCCTTTTCTTCTTTCAGATACTTTAAAACAACTGATGCAATAGCTTTGGACAATGCAACTGGAACTGCTTCGCCAACCTGATTAAACTGTATATCACGTCCTCCGAGAAAAACATGGTTGTCTGGAAAACTCATAAGTCTCGCTTGTTCCCTTACAGTCAATATTCTGTCTTCAAATGGGTGAACAAACCTCGAAGACCCCATTACTGTAGGAGCTATCTTGTAGGGATGCAGCCGGACGTAGTTGGTTAGCACGCGCCCCCCATACCCTCTATAGTATACTAGTGCTTCTCCCCATCTCAACTTAGCCATTCTCTTCTGCTTGCTCTTGCTTACTGGAACATATTCATGATTAGGAATTCCATAAAAGGGATCTGGAGGGGGCAAATCCCCTATAGCATCTATCACTTTAACTCTTTTTTTCAATTTTTTTGGACGTATTTTTATGTTTGATATAAAAACTCTATGTCTATGTGAAGGATTTCCATAATCTTCAGCATATAACCTGTTAAAATATATCTCCTCATAGCCTACCCTTTTAAACTCCTCGCGTAATACTTCATCGAGCCCATCATCCATTATTCCAGGAACATTCTCCATCACAAAGACTCTAGGTCTCAAATCTCCAACAAATCTAATAAAATGCAAAACCAGTACTCCTAGCGGATCTTCATAAAGCCTTTCCAGGGGATTTTTGCGCCGCCTAGGGTTAGCTCTAGTAAAAGCCTCACAGGGAGGACCCCCTATGATCACATCTGGACTTTCTCCAATTATATCTAATACGTCTTTAGCGTGCACTTTCTTTATATCTTCGACTATAACATGCACATCAGGAAAATTAACTTTATAGGTTTCAGCAACAATTTCGTGATTTTCAATTGCTAATAATATCTTAAAACCCAAATCAACAAATCCTCTTGTAAAACCTCCTGCCCCTGCAAAGAGATCTATAACCGTATACATAGCCATAAATGGACTATAATAGTCTAATATATGAGTGCCGAGGGCCGATCGTACCCCCCCTTCCGTTTAGGCGGGATCCCTCTAAGGGTCCACCCGGACCTCGCGCGGGTCTCATAGGTCCTATTTGACCCTAAACCCACGGGACGGCTCTTTCACCCCTCCCTCCGGTGTCACTCACCTTACGGGATCATTTCCATCCACCGGAGTGGGTATGTTTCTGTGCCGTTGCCACGGCTTTCGCCGTGCCGCTTGCGCGGCCGTGGGCCCGCGGATTTGGGGGAGGTTCCACAGCTCCTCCTGTCGCCAGGAGGAGCCGGCGCCCGCCCGTCGGCCCTCGGCACTCATTTTATTATTATCGTAAGAAACTTTAAAAATATGGGTCCGGCGGGCATCCCCCGGAAGTGGCTCTTCCTACCCAGTGTATCACTATACACCCATTCTCACACCAGCTACCCCGTGAACGCGCTCCGCAGGTCTTAGGGCCGCTCCCTCCCGGGCCTAACCCGGTTCGACCTGTTCGGTGCTTCGGCCCCTCTTACGAGAGACCTAGCACCACGGAGCGCCCCACGGGACTGGTGTTCATCGTCTGAGCGTATAGTGATACACTGGGCGGTGTAGAGCGCCTCCCGGGGTTAACGCCCCCCGCCGTAAGCCCATTTGCGGTTACAGGGCAGGGCTAGCTCCCCGGGGCACCCCGCCGGACCCAAGTCTCACACTGATTTCAGAATATAAAATCTTTGTGTTACTCTGCATAAACGATAAATAATGGCAATAAAACCTGTCTTGTGTCATCTAGTTCTTTTATAGCGTCTTTGACGATACCTTATTGTATAAGTTTAAAAAGCATATTTTTATAGAGTCTTAGGGGAGGTGAATATAGTGTATAAGCTCATTGAGATTGAGGATATTATTCGAATACCTCCAAACCTGTTTTCAAAACCCCTTAAGGAAGCAGCCTTGGATGTTTTGAAAGAAAACTTTGAAGGTAAAGTAATAGAGAATATAGGTGTTATTGTATCCATTCTGGATGTCGATATATCGGAGTATGGCTACTTAACATTTAATGATGGTAGTCTATATCATACAGCTAGGTTTAAGGTCTTAGCCTTTAGCCCGGTGAATCAGGAAGTCGTAGAGGGAGAAGTTGTTCTTGTTGAAAACATTGGAATAACTGTGAGACTTGGTGCTGTTGACGGTTTTATACACAGGTCACAGGTTTTTGCTAGTAGGAACGTTATCTACGATAGAGACCAGGGTATTGTATTTGATGAACAAAGTAAGCGAGTAATAAGAAAAGGCGATATTGTTAGAGCACGTGTAACAGGAATAAGCTATGATGAAAGAAAAGGCACGTTAAGGATAAGGATGACTATGAGACAACCATATCTTGGAAAACTAGAATATCTCAAACAAGAAAAAAGCAAGGGTGAACAAAATGCCTAGAAAAAAGCTTCCGCTTAAAGCGTGTGTAAAATGCAAAACTCTTGTTTCTGAAGATGTAGAAATTTGTCCTAACTGCGGTTCAACGGAATTCTCAGACGATTGGGAGGGGCTAGTAATTATTATAGACAAAGATAGCTCTGAAATAGCAAAAATACTTGATATAGACAAAGCGGGTTTATATGCCATCAAGGTCAGATAAAAATAAAATCACACTTATTTTAAAAAGGAACAAAGAATCTCTTCAAACGCTCGGATATTCATGGGGATATATAATATTTGATGATCCGCCATCATCTGTATTTACCGTAAAAAGTTTAATTGAGGAATCTTTAGGAAAAAAAGACTATATAATTATAACAGTAGGGGACGTTGTGTCCTACAATTTTATGAAATATTTTAAAAGCAACTTAATGATCATTGATTTAAAAAATAAAAGAGAAGAAAGATTTATTTTTTCAAATCATTTAAAAAACAATATAAATATAATTCATTGCAGAAATAATCCCGGCACAATATCTTTTAACTGTATAAACGTCCTTAAAGATATACTTTCTAAATTAAAACCAGATGATAAGATAGTGTTATATGTTGAAGGGGAGGAAGATCTATTATCCTTGGTATGTTTAGCAGTTTGCAGAAATCAAAATATGTTTATTGTATATGGGAATTGGAAGGGATTTCTGGAATTATTCCCATGTAACATTATCTTTAAGAAAACAGCATTAAATTTATTAAAAAAATATTTTATTTTATCTTTTTCATAAAATATTATTAGATTTTATATATCTGATATTTTCTCTTAGAGTTGAAAATGATATACCTATTGTATCAGAATATTTTTTCATCGAAATTTTTTTATCATATAGCTGTCTTATCACACAAAAAACTAAAGCCGCATAAATATTTTTCATATTTCTTCCATTAAATTTAATATTATTTTCAAGTATTTTTTGAACTTTTTCATAAATTATTTTTCTATTTAACATGTATTCTTTAGATATTTTATTAATTATATAGTTAATGTAGTTGGTATAATCTTCCCTTCTTTTAATATATCCTATTTTACGTAGAATATGTAAACCCTCCATTAAATTTGACAATGAGAATCTATACCCATTTTGCTTGAATATATATACAAGTTGTTTTGATGAAATATAATAATTTTTACTTTTTAACCTAATATATAATATTGCAGCTAGAATAGATATATATTTTGTGGTGTATCTTTTATAATATCCTCCTTTAAAGATTCTTTGTAAAACAAAAACATACTCTCTCCAAATAGACTCAGTATATTGTGGAGAAAGATCCATGCTATAACATATTTTCTTCATAATCTTCTCAGTTCTTAAAAGTGCAGAATAAAACGTATCATATGATGCTTTAATGTTAACATTGCTTAGATTCTTTACAACCTTATTGTATTTTGAATTAGCATAAGAAGGCAGGATATATGAACCTATGGTATATTCTGTGTATTTTTCTCCTCTAGAAAGCTGATATACTGGAAAACCGTCGTAGACAAGCCCACAATTACTACATACATAGTAACCTTCTGGTGCTACTATTATTTTTCCGCCACATTCTCTACACTTCATGGCATGTTTAGAACACTATTTAATTGTTTATAGAAATTAGAGGAAAAATTGGAGAGGGAATAATGTACGAAAAACTAATATATTTATCGTTCAAAACCTTCTACTACAAGCATTGTAAGAGTTCTTCTTATACCTTTTATCCTTCTTATCTTTGATAACATTACTTCACGGATCTCTTCATTAGTCTTTCCCTTAATTTTCACAATAATATCATATACACCATATAGAAGATATGCTTCATTTACTTCAGGAACTTTTTTTATTTCTTCCAAAATTTGTCTCTCTTTGCCTATCTCACAATTAATTAATACAAAAACCACAGCTTCTTTCTCATTGCTCATACATTACATATTTCTATTCCCTAGATATATTTATAATCCCCCTCCCCATCAAACTAGAAAACAGCAGAGGTGTGCTATATGGAAATTTTATGGGCTCCTTGGAGAATGAAATACATAGAATACACAATTATCGAGAAAGAAAAGACCTGCTTCATATGTGATGCCGTAAAATCAAAAAACCTTAAAGAAAACCTTGTCATATTTAAGGGACAACATACCGTCCTATTAATGAACAAGTATCCATACAATACAGGTCATCTTCTACTTTCACCTATAAAACATATAGGATCTCTTGATCAATTAACAAAAGAAGAACTTTGTTCTCTAAACATCATGTTAAAAAACACAATAAACATGCTGAAAAAAGCATTAAATCCCGACGGATTTAACATAGGTATAAACCTTGGCCAGACCGCTGGAGCTGGACTGGAAGATCATCTACATATACACATCGTACCACGTTGGAATGGAGATACGAATTTTATGCCAGTTATATCACATACTAAAGTGATCCCAGAATCATTAAATGACACATATGAAAAACTAATAAAATATCAACATATTCTCAGTGAAAAAGATTAACCTTTTAGATAACCATAGCCTATTAGCCGCCAACGACCAGCTATTTGGCGGCTAATAGCCACTCTAGCTCCAACATCAGCCACTATGGGAACCCTAAGCTTTAAATGAGCAATACCGTCATGTAGGCTAGTTATTATCCCTAGAGAAACAGCTGTACCCACGTTCAACATTAGGGGTTCTCGTAATCTGAGCTTTTCAACCTTCATTGGTTTATCGACTCCCACTACCCTTTCTAATAGGTGATACTCTAGATCGATTTCGTTCCACATAGGTGGTAGGGTCCCCGGCTTCCCAACAACGTTCCCCAATAAGTTATCTCCTTTTGTTATGCTTGGATCTAATGTTGTACCTACACCAACTAGCCCACCAGGATAAGCTATTTTTAATGGCTCATTACCCGATTTGAGACTCGTGATTTCTGCGTATAGAGCTTCGTATCTTTCCCCTCCTTTATCCTTTATCTTTATTCCGGGTCTTATCTCTATTTCATCCCCTACGCTAAACTTTCCTTGAATAATAGTACCGCCCAATACTCCACCAACTATATCTTTAACACTTGTACCAGGCTTGTTCACATCAAACGATCTTACAACAAGCATCCGGGGAGGCTTAGAGGTATCCCTTTTAGGCGTCGGTATATATTTTTCAATAGCCCAGACAACAGCGTCAATATTTACCTTGTGGAGAGCCGATACAGGAATTATAGGAGCATCCTCGGCCCATGTACCTTCAATAAAATCTTTAATTTCTCGATAGTTCTCCCTAGCTCTTTCTTTACTTACTATATCTATTTTGTTCTGCACTATAACAAGGTTCCTCACACCTATGGTGGTTAATGCCATAAAGTGTTCTCTAGTCTGAGGTTGAGGACATTTTTTGCTAGCATCAATAATTAGAAGTGCACCATCCATTAGTGCGGCGCCGGCCAACATTATAGCCATCAACATCTCGTGTCCAGGAACATCAATAAATGAAACCTTTCTCAAGAATTCAAGAGGAGCACCACAGTATTTGCATTTTAGGTCTTCGCTTGCCATAGCCGAGGTGTAGTACGACCTTGGAATAGGACATTTAGGACAACGATAGATACTTGTATCAGCATATCCTATCTTAAGAGTTATTCCTCTCTTAAGTTCCTCCGAATACCTTGCCGCCCATATACCAGTAAGTGCCTCGATAAGCGTGGTTTTTCCGTGGTCTACATGCCCTGCAGTTCCAATGTTGACTAATGGTTGCTTCCTTTTTGCTTCTTCGAACTCGTCCGTCGCACTCATCATAACATCCACTAATACCCCTATCTTGCCTCTAATAAAAACTACCTAAGATATCGATAGTAAATTTTAACTCTTTGATCTAGTAAGATGATACGAATATTAGAATGTGGGAGGAGGAAGAAGGTATAGTTGAAAAGATTAGAGACTTTATTGATGACTTCGAAACCTATGTGGAGGTCTCACGCGTCGGTGAAATCGCCAGACGGTATTTTGTAATGAACGCCTTTGACGGAGCACTAACAATGCTCGGCTTCGTTGTAGGTTCCTTTTTATCTGGACTTAAAGACCCGGAGGTAGTCGTCTCTGGGGGGCTGGGAGCCAGTTTCGCAATGGGTGTATCTGGCTTCGTCGGCGCTCTACTTAGCGAAAAAGCTGAAAGAGAAAGAGAAATAAAAGAATTGGAAAAAATACTTTTCACCAAACTTAAGGGAACAGGAAGTATCGTTGAAAGAGCTAACACAATCGCCGTAATTTTGGCCGCGCTGATAGATGCTTTAGCACCAGCACTAGCTGCTATTGTATCAGCAGCACCTTTCATTTATGCAATGTACTTTAAAATCAGCTTCTTCACAGCCATGACTGTCTCGATAACCATAACATTGACGATAGTATTTCTATTAGGATTCTATCTTGGAAAAATTTCCGGAGAAAATCCCATAAAATATGGACTAGTAATGGTCCTAGCTGGACTATTAATTTCCCTAGTAACTCTCTTCCATGTCTGACACAATTTGGTAGAGATAAAAGAATATCTATATCCACTATTCTCTAAATATTGTAAAACGGTGAAAAACTCTTGAGTGAAGAAGCAGAAATGGGTATATCTAGGATAGTTATTGATGCGCAAAAACCTCGTGAAATAAGTATAGTTGACCTGGCACAAGCCTTAGTTGAAGCAGAGGGTGTATTTAAGGTAGATATTAACGTGACTGAAGTAGACGCGCGCACTGAAACTTTGAAAATAAACATTGCTGGATTCGCTGTCGATATAGACGCTATAGAAGATATTCTAGAAGAACATAGCACAGTGATTAGAAGTATAGATGCTGTTTCTGCTGAAAAGAAACAATTATAGGGTGGATTTTTAAATTGACCTTTGACAATATAGCTTTTTATACATCAATTCCTACAATCACGTTTTCTGGCGTAGAAAACGATCCTTCTTCAGCTAAAGTTTTAATCTTAGGCGTTCCTTTCGACTCAACATCATCAAGAATGCCTGGCTCTCGATTAGCTCCAAAGCGGATACGCGAAGCGTCCTGGGAACTCGAGTCATACAACCCATATGTAGGGAAAGACCTAGAAGAACTACCAATAGCCGACCTAGGGGACATAAATCCAACCACAAATTTTGTTCAGCTAGATAAAGTGATGAAAAAAGTCCTTGAAAAAATAGATTTTCACGACAAGATTCTTGTCACAATAGGAGGAGAACATATAATATCGTACCCTATACTCGACTATCTTCTTACACATTACAACATAGGCATAATAGTTTTTGATGCACATCTAGACCTTCGAGACGAATATCCAGTGAATGATAAATTTACGCATGCTACTATCTTCAGAAGAATTCACGAGAACCATAATCCAAAAATATATTATTATAAACCTCGAGCCTTCTCAAAAGAAGAATATGAATATGCAATCGGAAAAAATACAATATTTTTAATAAAAAATAAAGATAAACTCATAAAAATAATTAAAAACACTACCTCTTATCTATACATCAGCATAGATATTGACGCAATAGACCCTTCCTTCGCACCAGGTGTAGGAAATCCAGAGCCACTAGGCTTGTATCCAACGGAAATAATGAATATAATAGATTTAATCACCTCACTGGCAAAGGACCGAATAATTGGTCTTGATTTAGTTGAAGTAAATCCACTAGTAGATGTCAACGATATAACTTCTTTTTTGGCAGCAAAAATAATTCAAGAAACAATTTTTAAACTATTCGATTAGTAGTTTATTTAAAGAAATAAAATCAAATAAATTCATAATAAAAGACTGAAGTTGTTACCCTACTTTACCGAGAAAAAGAATATAAAGGCTTTAAGTGACATAGCATTGCATGTATAGTGAAGAAAAGATCTACAGATGCATGAGATGTGGACGGATATTTAGCAAAACCGAAATGGAGACACTTCCCGGAATCAGATGCCCATACTGTGGCTTTCGAATAGTTGAAAAGGTAAGACCAGAAATACCTAAGAGAGTTAAGGCAATTTAATGAGAAAAATTTAAAAAGAATAGATATGCTATAGAAAAAGGTTAAACGGGAGAAAATGAGTAGCGACATACTTGAAGGGATATTAAAAGAGGTCTACAGAGAACAAGAACTCATAAAGATAAAAGTTGAGCGTAGAAAGGGTCGCAGAGAAGTTACTATAATTGAGGGCATAGATCCAAAACTATTTGATCTCCGATCCATTGTTTCTGAACTTAAATCTAAATTAGCATGCGGAGGAACTGCAAAAAACGGCCGCATAGAATTACAGGGAGATCATAGATACAGGGCGAAGGAGCTTCTAGTAGAACTAGGCTTTCCAGAAAATAACATAGTCGTCGAGTAATTAAATAATATAGATTTTTTCTAAATTTTTATTTATTTTAAAGATAAACAGAAAAGTAATTTATTATCGTAGAGTAAGATATACTCGGTGAGTTATATTGCAGGATATGGACAAGTTTCTCAAAGAACTAGTGGAGACAGTGGCTCGTGTTCAAAAAGAAGTAGATGAAATCTTTCGTGATTTCTGGACAAAACACTACAAGTTCTATCCAGAATCGTTTAGATCGCTAGAGCCATTGTACGACATCGAAGATGCAGGTGACAGAATTATAGTCTACATAGACGTTCCCGGATTCCGTAAAAACGAGATAAAAATCCGGGTTACAGAAGACTCTCTTGAGGTTCTTGCAGAAAAAAGCGAAGAAAGAGCTTCTGAAGAAGAGGAGAAAAATTATGTTGTTAGACAGAGGGTTTACCGCAAACTATACAAGAAGATCTTATTGCCATCAAAGGTCCGCCCCGAACAGGCTAAAGCCAAATTAGAGAACGGGGTGCTTATAGTCTCGATACCGAAGAGTGAGGCTGAGCGTGAAGTTGAAATAAACGTGGAGTAAACTAAGGCTTTCAGTCATGTTAGAAAATCCTAAGTGCCCTTGCAAAAAGGGTGTAGTAGGGGGTACTTTCTCTCTTTTACACAAGGGACACAGACATCTACTCGAATATGCATTCAGGAATAGCGAGAAACTTGTTGTTGGAGTGACTTCTGACGAATTCGTTCGTTCATTTAAAAAATCGCACCCAGTCGAGCCATACGAGCTTAGAGCTTTAGTAGTCCTCATCTTCCTATATTCTCTCGGAAACAAAGAGATAGAAATTGTGCCAATCGACGACATTTATGGACCAACGCTTTCAGACCCTGATATTGACTGTATATTCGTTTCTGAAGAGACTTTATATGGCGCTTTTTTGGTAAATATAGCCAGAAAAGCTAGAGGACTAAGGCCTCTAAAGATATTTGCAGTAGATTTGCTTGGTCTGGGAAAAGAGAAAATATCTTCGACTATGTTGTGGAAGAGGCTGCTTTCTTATACAGAAGCTTTGTCGCACCTATAAGCACAGCTATCCAGATAAAATACGCTACTATCCCCAGAATACTTCTTAGCACACTATTGGGTATTGGTAGTATAAGACTCTCTACGATTTTTACAATACCTATTAATAGCATCCACGCAAACAAAACAATCATCCAGATAAAGATCAGAGCTCTCACCATTTTCATAAAATTTCACCCCATCACCATCAATGACGCCGTTATAACGGCAAGAGCCGAAGGCAGTATCTCCGATACAATATAGAACAAACTAAGCTCTTTTTCGCTAGCTGGACCACCAATCAACAACACTATACGTGTTAGTGACCAAGGTGCATTCGGATCAACATTAGCTTTTAGCAAACCATTGTTTAATACAAGCACAGGACGTCCCTTAATCTCTCTATGCTCTTTAAAACCGCCAAAGGATACGAGTATCATAAATCCGTTAATGAGATGTGGTAAGAGCAATGTTAAGACTATAAACTCCATCTTACCTACAACAGCAACGGCGCCGAGGAGCGCTCCGATAAACAGGCTCCCGCTATCCCCGTTAAAAACCTTAGCTGGATAATAGTTATACGGAAAATATGCCAACATGACTCCGAGGAAGATTATTGAAAAGACAAGCCCCAGGGTAGAGTTAAAGACAATCGATGCCCCGAGAAGACCTATTAATGCAACCATAGTCATACCCGGAACCACACCATTGTAGATGTCTATCATATTCACAACATTCGAGGCACCGGCAATTGCAAAGGGTAGAAGAAGCCAGTAGATTATCGTTATCCTTATTTGACCTATGAACGGAACTACAGGTCTCCCAAGCTCTATGATGTCAGGAAAAGTCATGTAAAACACAATTATAGGTAATATCCCGAGAACTGTTAATGCCATCTTAACTATTCCTCTAAGAATCTTCAGATCGTCATATAATCCCACTAAAAAACACATTAATCCGGAAAAGTACACAGCCAGGAACTTTACCTTTAAGTCAATATCCCCTATGAGCAACAGAAACAATATTGTAGACAGGGTAAAGCCCAGGAAAATTATAATACCTCCAGAATGAGCAACAATAGGATTCCCGGGTTTATGCGCATCAGGCCTCACTATACCCTTCTTCTTCAAAAAACTAATTATATATGGAGCAGAAAGCCTCACCGTTACAAATCCGACAAACGCTGACAGCAGAGCTTCATAGAACACCAAGTTTTCACCCCTCTTTAAACGAAACCCAGCTCTCTAGCCACGTATCCAATTACAAAGGGAAAAATAACTGTTAAGTCGCCTGGCACAGTAACATGTGCCGCAGTAGTCTTTACCTTCCCCCAGCTTATAGCCTCCCTTACACGGGCACCACTCAAACTTCCATCCCACTCAGGAGCAGAAGTAAATGACACGGCAAAATCCAGCCCTCCCCTAAACTGAGACCACCATATCAAATGATGCTTGGATATACCTCCGCCTAGCATTATTCCACCAAGCTTGTCTGCAGATAACACGAGGTCGGAAATTACGCTCATATCGCCCGCCACATCTACCACTATGTTTGTAGGATTGGTTCTACTTCTTTGAATTTCATTAAACGTGTAAATAGCAGTACCAAAAGCCGAGTCCACAATACCCGGAGAAAAAACCTTTACCTTACGCTCATAGCTAGACCTCAAAATCGAATAGCGATCCTCAAGCCTAGTCCCACAAGCTTCTGCCAACTCGCTAGGCTTCCATGCAGTCTTCTCCCTAGAAATATCTTCCAACATTTCATGAACAAATCTCTCAACAAGCGGACCATAATTCTCGAAAGGAATCAAAATATTACCAAGCCTATGAATTTCCAACTCCTTTAACATCACATCATCCAGTTCAAAATCGCCAACATAATAGTCGCCACCAACACCTCTAGCTATATCATGGTCAAACGTGCCTCCAGTAGTTATAACCGCATCAACCATACTGCTCCTAACCATAGAAGATAAAAGACCACGAAGCCCAGTAGCAACAATATTTGCCGGAAAAGACAAAATAACAACCGCATCTTCTGAAAACATCTTCAACAATACATCCACAGCATGAACAATATAACGTCCAGAAAAACCTCCAGCCCTTCTAAGAACATCAACATACCTCCCCGCTTCATCAGCCACATCCTTTAAATCAAGATCAACAACCTTCACACGCAACAAATCTTCTCGCTTTACCGACAAGGCTCAACCCCTCATTTCACACACAAATACTCAAGTTAATTTTTTGCCCCGCAAAAACACGTCAACCACGAGAAAAACAATATAACGTAATTACCTAGACAATTTTCATAGATCATGAAGAGATGGGGCCCGGGCCGGGATTCGAACCCGGGTTCTCCGGCTCTCTGCCAGGGCTTTCACCGGCCACAGGCCGGCGTGTTAACCCCTACACCACCCGGGCCTCTCTTTTCTTTTTACTATTTTTTCATGTTTTTCCGTTTATTGTATTATTGGGTGTTTTGTTCCAGGTAGATAGTGTAGGGGCTGGTCTTATTTTTTACGCGTGTTATGGATACTCTATTTCTTTGCTGAATCCGAGTTTGAATTTGAGTAGCTTCTGAAGGTATTCTTTTTCTTTATCTGTTAGTTCGTTTCCCAGTTTTTCCAGGTATGTGTTTATTTCTTCTATTGGCACGTCGCTGTAGAGCATGTCTCCTTCTTTTATTTGTCTTCCGACCATTGCCTTGCTTCTGATAGAGACCGCGACTTCCATGCCTTCTTCTGCGAATTCTAGGGGTTTTTCGTGTTCTTGGATCTGCATTATTTCTCCTATTTTTCTTCCTGTTCTTGTGATGAGTGGTATGCCACCTCTTATCTTGCCTGTTATTACTCTTACTCCGACAATTATTGGATCTCTTCTCCTGAAGACGTATCCTGGTAGTATCTGGATTACTGCGGGTGGTGTCATTTTTTCGAGTAGTTTTCTTCTTTCTTGTTCTTTTTGCTTGTTATGCCATTCTAGGAAGTCCTCGACGAGGCGATAGATTATTCTCTCTTGGAATATCTGTATTCCGCTGGACTTGGCTTCTTCTCGCGCATCTGGTGTCACTTTTACATTGAATGCCAGTATTGCTGCAAGCTTGGGGTCGAAGTTTTTGACCAGCTGTGCTTCAACTACGTCTCTTCTGACGACTGGTCCGACGTCGGCTAGCCTTATGGGTACTTGGTGCTTTTTGAGGTAGCCTACGAGTGCTTCGAGTGTTCCCAATGTGTCTGCTTTGACAACGACGCCTGCGATGTCTTTTTGTATTCTAAGGCTTGAGACTTCTTCTTTAGCCAGCTTTATGTATTCTTCTAGCTTTGACTTGTCTTCGACAACGTATATGGGTGCTCCGGCGACGCTTTTCTCTAAATTGTCGGCTACTATTTTCACACCTGCTGCCGCTCTGATCTCGTCTACGTACATGAAGCGGTCTTCGGGTGATCGCATTTCGTCTAGCGGCTTTGGCATTAGAATGTACTTTACCTTGGTTACGATGGGTTCTTCTAGTCCACCGACAACTATTGTGTCGCCTTTCTTTAACACGCCCTCATATAATATAGCAGCAGCAGTCATGCCTAGCCCTGGATCCTCTTTTAGCTCGAGTATAACCGCCTTTCCAGGTCCTCGCTTTACTTTAAGCTTGTTTATGAGAAATCTTTGTGCAAGTCCGGCTAATACTAGTAGTAGGTCTGGAACTCCTTCTCCTGTTGCTGCACTTATGGGTACGAGAGCTACAACGCGTGTAAAGTCTTTTATCCTGTCGTACCTGTCAGCACGAAATCCTTCCGATCTAAACTGTCCAATGATGTATGCTAAGAGCTCTTCTAGCCTGGCCTGAACATCGGGTGACTGTTTTTGAAAAGAAAATACAAAAGGCTGGTTCGGATGACTTTTCCATCCAGGAATTCTGTCAATCTTGTTTATACCGACTATGAAGGGGACTTTCCTGCTCTTTAGTATCTCTAGAGCTTCATATGTCTGGTTTTCGAATCCCTTTAACACGTCGACAAGGAGGATTGCTATATCCGCAATACTGCCTCCTCTTCTCCTAAGGTTTGAGAAAGCCTCATGTCCGGGCGTATCTATTACGAGAAAACCTGGAATTTTTATGTTGACTTTTATCTTGCTGGCGAGAACACCGCAGAGCTCTTCTAGCGCACTCCACGGCAAAAATGATGCCCCTATGTGTTGCGTGATCGTTCCCGGTTCTCTTTTGGCTACGGCTGTCCCTCTGATTCTGTCAAGGAGTGTTGTCTTGCCTACGTTTACGTGACCGAGAACAGTAACTATTGGAGCACGAATATATTCCTCGCTTGAATCTTCTGACACCTTTAAAACACCTCAAGTATCTGCTTGAAACAAAACCTTGTTTTGTTTAAAAACTTTAGTGTATACAGCTTTTGGCGCTCTACTTTTTACCATAGAATGCCGTCCACTTGAGTTTTCTGGGGTCACGCTTGTATTTTATGGCGTTTTTGAAGCATTTTGAAGAGCAGAATCTCAGCACGCTTCCGTCTGTTCGAACATACATGAGACCTGTTCCTGGTTTTATCGGTTTTCCACAAAATGCACAGTGGTATAGCCTAGGCACTATATATCACCCCGACCTCAATCGATAAAATAGTATATATTATTTATCCCCTTTTAGGGAAATATATTGGCGATGATTTAATTGACCTGCACTGACACGTGATGAGATGCACCTCCGTGTGAGCCCTTTTATTTTGCGATAACATCGTCAAAGGATGCTATTGAGAGTTCGGCAGGTTTGCGTACTATGTCACCGATTCTGGCACCTATTATGGTCTTGACACCCTTCGTGTAAGCTAGGTCTACTAGTCTCTGAGTCACGATACCATCGAAGACTATGTACTTGACGTTATCGAGTTCTTTGAGTTTCGAGGCTAGATCCTTCACGGGTACTGATATTATCTCATTCCAGTTTTCATCATATAGGACCGCTTCAAGCGTTCCCTTAAGCTCATCTATTCTCTGTAAGATTTCTCTTGGAACTTCGACTTTCTCGGCTGCCTCGATTTTGGAGTTCCTTTTCTCTACGAGCTTGTCTGCGGGCACGACCACTTCCATTTTAACCTCTCGGTGTGGCTTTTTTTCTTTCTCTATGCTTTCTAGGAATTCTTCCACTGGAACCTTGTTCTGTAATGCTTTAGCTATTTCCTTTCCTGTAAGCTCTTCTACTTCTCTGCCCTGAGGCGCCCTAGCCACAAAGTCGATGTCTGCGACATTGATCAGGTTTCTTGCTATGAGTTCCCCTCCTCTATCGCCATCAATAAACAGTATTGCGGTTTTTCTTTTCGACAGCTCCATTATCGTTTTAGGAATGGCTGCACCACCCACTGCAATAACATTGCGATAACCATGTTTTAGCAGGTTAATGACATCGGCTCTTCCCTCTACAATGATTATAGCATCTGACTTGTCAATGTCAGGTCCAGCTGGTAGCTTTTCTGGACCATACTCTACCAACTCGGCCGTCCTCACACGCTCTAACACTTCCTCTAGCAACTCCTTAGACTCTGGAATTTCATGTTCAAGCATCTTTAGAATAGAAATTGCTCTTTCAACTATCTGTTTCCTCTTTTCTGCTCGGACATCCTTTATCTCCACTATCTGTGTCTTAGCATGATACGGTCCAACACGATCGACGCTTTCAACAGCAGCCGCTATCAATGCTGTTTCAACTTTATCTAGATTAGATGGGATCTCTATTTCGGCTATAGTCTTTCCGTTGGTTTCTTTTATCTTTACTTCGATGCGGCCAAGCCTACCCATCTTTTGAAGCTCTCTCAGGTCGAGTTCTTCGCCTAGCAGACCCTCTGTTTGCCCAAACATTGCACCAATAATATCATGCTTGTCAACTATCCCTGATACCTCCATCTTTGCTTTCACTACATATTTTATAGATGTAGGAGCACCGCCCATATTCCTCACCACACACTTTGAACCAATTTATAATAACTATTTTAATCTTCGCAGATGTTTAAACTCATTTTAAAGTTTATAAAGCCCTGGGTGCGCTGTAGCCGCCTGTTAACACGCCGTTTCACAGCTGTGGCGGTACATCGCCTTTTAGCTTGCGGCGCTCTCTGCAGGCGGCCTACGCGCACCCATCCATTTATAAGTAAAGAGAGGCTGTTCTTAAAATCTTTGGCATATCAATCCATAAAAAGAGGGATCATTACTAGATGAAAGCTTACACATCGGGTCATTATAAGAACATCACATCATCCAAAAGATCCGTCACATTTATAGAAATTATCGGACGAAAAGAACATCTTGTATTCCTTATCAAGGCTTATATTTATATTATTTTATAAATCACGAAAAATCATACAAAAATCGTAAAATGGAGCCGGGGCCGGGACTTGAACCCGGGCATAACGGGTCGCCACAGGGCTTTCCACTGCAGCTTGGGCAAGCCGCGGCCCCAGTTTATCTTTTGTCTAGAAGATTATAACTTTGACGGTGGGGGTCGCCCTTGCCGGGTAGTCCTCATGTATTCGGACCACTGAAGGGCGCTCATCCCCCTAGTAGTTGTTTGCAACCTTGTATAAGTAGTATGCTACTATTGTTTTAGAGTCTTTTAGCTCGTTTCTTTTTATCTTTTCCTCTATCTCTTTTTGTGTGAAAAAGACGGTTTCCAATATCTCGTAGGGTTCTTTTCGGCTTCCCAGGAACTCAAGGTCATACGCTAAGAACACCTTTATTTTTTCTGTAGAATAGCCAGGTGAAACTATAATTTCTCCCAGGTAGACCAGCTTGTCCGCTTTATATCCCGTCTCTTCTAAAAGTTCGCGTTCAGCACATTTTCGGGGATCTTCACCTATTTCAAGAGTCCCAGCTGGAAACTCTATTATCCACTCATCTAGTGCTGGCCTATACTGTCTGACTAGGACAAGTTTTTCCTCAAGCTGTGGAACAATAACTACTGCTCCTGGATGAATGACGACTTCTTTTTCGAAAACGTTACTATCTCTCGAATACCTGTAAATTGCAAGAGAGATCCTCTTGCCCTTGTAGATTACTTCTTTGCCGACAAGCCTCACATCCATACGTTTCTCTTATCTGGAGGAATTAATAAAACCATTATATACGAAATATCTCTAGATGGAGTACGTTAAGCGGGTATACGATGCTATTCACGGTTTCATCCGTCTAACAGACATCGAAGTCAAGGTTATAGACACATGTATCTTTCAGCGGTTGAGACGAATAAGGCAGCTGGGACCAGCGGAATATGTGTATCCTTCGGCTACTCATACGCGTTTTTCCCACTCTCTCGGCACTCTATTTTTAGCCAACCTCATGCTTGAACATCTAAACATTAATGACAGTACAACAGTACAATCTGTTAGACTTGCAGCACTGCTTCATGATATAGGCCATTTCCCCTTTTCTCACGCAGTAGAGCCTGTAAGTCACGAAAAAGTCACTCGTACATTGATACGAAATTATTTGGTTGACGTTTTGTCCGACTATACAGATGATATAATTAAGCTTTTAGACAGGAGACATCGATTTTATGGCATTGTTTCTTCCGAAGTTGATGCAGATAGGTTAGACTATCTTGTTAGAGACGCGTATTTTACCGGGTTAAAATATGGGATGATAGATGTTGAGAAAATAATTGAGTCTTTAACGCTTGTCGACTATATGGGAAGAGAAGTTCTCGCATTCAAAAGTGACTCGGAAATAGCTATCGAAAATCTACTGATCAGCAGGTACCATATGTTTCGGAGAGTCTATTATCACAACGTGGTCTCAGGTTTTGAAGCATTGTTGTCTAAAATCTACGAACAACTCGTCCATGACAATTTTTTGCCATCACTTGATGTACTCTTAAATGATAAAGAGAGATGGTGTACATTTGATGATTGCAAGTTTTTAGAAATCTTACGTAAGGCAAAAAGAGAGAGCGAAAACATCTGGCTCAGGGAGGCTAGCAAATTGTTTCTCGAAAGGATTCCTTTGAAAATGATTGTGGAAATACCCATTTATGGGAAGGGATATATAAATGAAAATTACGCGAAAATATATGCTTTATGGAAAAAGGGGGAATTGGAAGATTACCTTGCAGATAAAGCAGATGTTCCTCGAGAGTGGATAATAGTATACAAACCACGGGTTGCTGTAGTCAAAAGGCCAGGGGAATTGCTTGTTGTGAATGAAAACGGTAAGGTTGAAAGGATAGGGTCGCGCCACGACAGAATAATTGACAGAATCATGAAGCTTTTCTATTCACCACTAAGGATTTATACAGACCCCAGACATAGAGACAGAGTAAAAACTGCGATAAACAAAATGATTAACAACTCGCCCTCTTGATGCGAGGCTTGGAAGGCACGGCTATTATTTTCCAAGGTAATTCACCGTCAATATAGCCTAGATATCTTTCAACGTTGAAGCCTGTCTTCCGTAATGCTTTTCGCCAGCCACCAAGAGTCCCACCTTCAAGGGCCCATTGTAGTAGAAACCCACTCAACTGTCTATCACCCCTGGAAATTACTGTCTGGATCATAGCCCACCGTGGATCATATTCTCTCACGTCGGCTAGACCCCTCAATTTCTTTTTTATGTACATTATCCTCTTTCTAGCTTCATCTAGACCTATCCAAGGAATACGCTCTAGAGGTGTATGCGGTTTAGGAACGAGGGGGCTAACTGTTATCTTCAGCTCACGAACGCCCTTAAACCCGCTATACTCGGATACTCTCCTAATATACTCTACGGTCCTGTCAAGATCCTCTAATGTCTCTCCAGGCAGACCGACCATAAAATACATTTTCAGTCCACTAAAGCCTTTCTTTTTCGCCATCTTGGCAACCTCGATAGCCACGTCTTCTCTTATAAGCTTCCTAATGTACAGAGCGAGCCTGAAAGATCCGGTCTCTGGCGCTATGGTCACTGTCTTCTGTCCAGCCTTCTTCATCAAGTCAAGCCTATGCTCATTAAGCGTCTCAGCTCGTAACGAAGGTATTGAAACCTTGAATCCTCTAGAAACGAGCTCTTCTAGTATTCTGTCCGACATATTATGGTCAAAAAAGGACAAACTAACAATGCTGACTTTATCGGTCATGTTTAATCTTCGTCCTCCTTCTGCTATTCTCAATATTTGTTCAAGACACCGTTCTCTCATATAACTGAATATATGTCCCTCCATACAGAAACTGCACATTCTAAAACATCCTCTTGAAGCTTCGATTAATGTAGCATCAATCCATCCCCTCTTTCTTTCAGCCGGTCTAAATTGAGCTATAGGGTGAAATTTTTCATCAAGATTCTCCGCATAGTTGATAAAAACTCTCTCCGACACAGAAATGCTAGGCACATAGAACCCTTTGCTCGGGGGCAAACTTTCAAGCAATCCTATCGGATTGTCGATGTACTCAAAGAATTTCTCCATAAAGAACGGCATTATGCTCTCTATCTCTCCAGCTACCAATACATCTATGAATTTAGACACAGGTATAGGATTTGATATAATTGGAGGCCCCCCTGCAATAACTATAGGCTTACCCTTTCTTTTCTCCGAAAAAGGGCTTATCCCACCTTTTATAAACATTTTTAAAATATTAACTAGATCCGGTTCGTAATGGACAGAAACCACAACAAGGTCAAAATCTTTCAGAGACGATCCCGTCTCAATACTATAAATTCCCGGCTGGTAGAAGTCATCAGACAGTACAAACCGCTCTGCATACACTTCCCTATACGAGTTTAGAAAATAGTACAACATCTGATATGCAAGAGAACTTGCAGCAACCTCATAGTATGAGGGATATAGCAAGGCAACTCTAATAGTATCTTTACCTACATTTTTCTTTACAACGTTTATTTCCTTTAGACGCGTCCTCATACAATATGTCTGGAAAAAATTGAAATGGAACAGTATATATCTTTGTACACAGAGAGGAATGTTTAAAAACATCTCCCTTACAGGATTACTTCAAGATTTTGTTAACGAACGTTACAGTATGATACTATTTGTTGGAGAAAACATTTTTATCGAAGAAATTTTTATAGAAAACACTCTAAAATTCATGCTAAATTCAAATAAAAAAATTATTTATATTGATAAAATACATAATTTTATCAGAAAAAATTTCTATATCAATGAAAAAGAAATCTTCAAATTAACCAAAGAATATTATATGATGAAAAATAAACAAAAGAATCGACAAATAATTTTAAATTACATAAAAGAGTTCTCCAACTACGATATATATACTATTTCTAAGATCACTCTGAGCGAAAATTCCTCAAGAGCATTACTTGCGTCGACGATACTCTCTTTATACAATGCTTTGGTAAAAGAGATGTCTTCTTATGTTGACTCAGATACTTTAGATATAATATATCATGCAGCTCTAAGAGAACGTATTTGTGTGGACTGTATAAAGATTGTTAGAAAAGATCAGTTAGAATATACAGATTTATTTATGATAAAATCTAAATATATTTTATTTTTAAACAAATATAATAAGAATTTAGAAAAAGTTAAGAATAACATAGTGTGTATTTTTTATGATACATTAAAAGAAAACATTAAGACAAAATATCACATTAAGAAAAGAGCTGACAAAATTATTATCTTATTTCCAGAAAAAACCGAGGAAATAACAATCGATAAATTTCTCACAAACCAAACATAGGCAACATTTTTATCACTAACATTCAACCTTGAAAATGAGGGCCCGTGGCCTAGAGGATATGGCGGCGGCCACCTTCAACTAGAAGGCCGCAGTTCGGAAGGGCTCCCACCCCCCAATTTATATTTATGGAACTTCTAAGAGAGGCTTTACTACACGTAATATATCGTTTAATATAGATTTAGCGATAAATGGATTGTCAGCGTCAACTGTATAGACTATTTTACCTCCTTCATAACGAGAACCAAGAACAACTTTATCATCAATATAATCGTCAGCTCTTAATGCCTGATAAACTTCTCGCGACGCCTCGATTAGTAGTGTTATCCTAATCTTCATGATCAATTCTACAAATATTCGTATAGTTTCTGTATTTTGTTTTTCTCAATAAATATTCCCCCCGCTGCTGGGTGTCCTCCACCCGTGCCGCCAATTTTTTGGGATAAATCATACAGTAGTCTACCGACGTCTATTTCATCAACAAGTCTTCTAAATGATATCTTCACATACTCTTCATCAAATGAGGTTAAAACTCCAATAATTTTGACCCTTTCTCTATATTTGCTCGGTATTAGAACTGAGAGCATAGAAGCTAGGGGTCCTGTAAACTTTGGGGGAATCATCTCGTCTAGGTTGAGAATCAGGCTGTTTTTTCCCATAAAGGCTAATTTATCCATGTTATCCAGTACAGTGCTTATAGCTTTAGATAGTTTACGTCTATATTCCCTCAGCGCGTCTAGAGCTCTAACAAAATATTGTCCTCTAATGCCGATGTTCAGTGCAACCGCTGTCTCATAATATTCCATCCTACCCAATGCGTTCAACATGTATGCATATTCCCTGAGATCTCTCAATGGACTCGTTGGAGGTTCTTTCGTCAGATAATAGCTGTAACCAAATATTCTTTCGGCTTCGTGCAAAGGCACACCATTCGTGAGAAGGTATTTTATTAGTTCTGTTGCGAGCGTTTTTATCTCTTCGAGTGAAAGAGATTTATAGTCTCTTAGTTTATCTCCTTGTTTAGGCTCTATATTGATTTTTTTCAAAAAATTATAACATGCTGCCTCGTTTCCAGATAGCCCTGGGATATATGGATCCATCGTATACGCTAGTGCTCTAACAAGAGGACGGTGAGATATACCAAACAGTCTTAAACCTAGATATTCTTCTACAATGCCGTAGGATTTTGCCTCCACAAGAATATCCTTGTTTAATCCGGAAAGCGAAAATTTTGGTCCATTATCCTGTCTATCCCCTAGGGCACCCACTAGAGCTAAATGGACAAAGCTCCTAGCAATGTAAGAGTTTTCTTTGAAAAACATGTATACTAGCCCCGAAGCACTTATCTCTGTAGAAGCATCTACTCCATGTTTATACGGATTTATCTCAAGCACTTTATCCGACTTTATCTCTCCCTGGGGAATATGATGATCAAATATAACTACCTGTTTGTTACTCATTCTTTCCAAGAGAAAATCCTTATACCCACTACCTAGATCCACCAATATTATCGTGTCATAATCCTTTAGAGAAATTTTATCCAGAACTACTGGATAAATTTGCTCAACAAACTTTACTTGAAAAGAAGCTCCTTTTTCCACTAGGTATTTTATGAAAAGTGACACAGCAGATAAGCCGTCTGCATCATAGTGTGAAATCACTAAAATATTGTCTCTATTTTTTATCGCATTACCTATAATTTTATCCGCTTTTATAAAAAGAGCTCTAAGTCCCTCAACATTCGACATAGACTCCACAAATAAAGATAGAAAACCAAAGATATAATTAGCCGTCACTAGACGTATATAGCCATCTTCTCTGGCTCGTACTTCCAGTCAGGCGGAAGAATACCCTTCCTCTTATAATACCTTGATAGCTTGTAGATCTTACTTTCAATTAGCTGCAAACCTCTCTTAGAATGATAGTCCTTTGGATGTTCCTCTAAATGCCTTCTTATACGTATCGCCCTTCTAATGAGATTATAGAGATCCTCTGGTATCTCTGGAGCCATTCCCCTCTCTTTCAGTATCCTAAGCATCTTTTTGCCAGTTATCGCTTTAACCAAAGGAATACCATATTGGTCGCGAAGAATAATCCCGATCATAGACAAAGAATATCCTTTCTTATAGAGGTTGACAACAAGCTCTTCTACCTTCTCGGGAGGCATGTCAATCCATTCCGGCTTCACTATTTTCGGGGGGCGTGTTGAATGAGATTTACCTCGCTCTTTTGACTTCCTCATTACTATCTCCTTTTGCGTAAGACATAAAATTCTATTTAAGTTTTTGCTACGCTCACATCTTCCAATAAGTTTTCCTACGCTCCTTCACGTATCTTCCTCTGCTTCTAATATCTTTCACTTTTTCTAGCACTTTTTCGGTTTCCTGTCTCCCTCTGACACTTTTATAGCCTTCGAGAAACTCTGTGAAGAACTCTGATGAACGATTCGGGTGTGTACTTTCTAGGGCTCGTAGGAAAAGGTGGAGGTCGACGCCCCTGTCTTCATTTTTTGTTGAGAAAAAGCTTAGTCCAAAGTCTATCAAGACGGGCTCTTTTGTTTCCTCTCTGATTATAACATTGCTTGTTGTGAGATCTCCATGTATTATTCCATGACTATGTAGCAACCCAACATTCTTGCCCAATTCGAGAAAATATTCCTTTACATAATGGTCATTATTCTCGATTGTCTTCTTTAACTTCTCGCCACGCACATATTCAACTAATATGAGACCATCTTCAACCGCAACAAAGACTACTTGGGGCACAGATACCCCGATAAGATAACTTTTAGATAAAACACGGGTCTCCAAGACTGTCCTCGATTCGCGTAAATATCTGTCAAGCTCTTTGTGTCTATAATTCTTTGGTACGCGAAACTTTGCTACTACCGTTTCTCCAGCATATATACCTTTTATCAAAACTGCCTCTGCGCCCACACTTAGAATTTCCGGGTTTTCTAGCCCAATAACATCCTTTAGATGCGCTAAAGCTCTTGCAGCTATTCCCTCCATAGTATATCGACCTCGTCTATCCTCCACATAGGCCTAATGGAGCTCTCCTCCACGTCAATAACTATGTTTTTTGCGAAAGCTAGAGCTCCCGTGTAGGCTATCATTGCTCCGTTATCTCCAGCATATTCGGGGCTAACTGGCTTATACTTTATCCCACGGTCTTGTGCCATAATCTGTAGTTTCTTATTTAATATCTTGCTTCTTGCCACTCCTCCAGTAAGTGTCAGTTCATTTTTACCTATATGGGCAACAGCCCTTTCTGCCACTTCGACCAGCATAGAGTAGGCGTTTTCCACTAAACTTAGGCATATGTCTTCTAGGCTGTATTTTTTCTCCTTGTATACTCTTAGAGCATACGTTAAAAGCCCTGAGTATGAAAGGTCCTGTCCCTTAACGATATATGGCATGCGTATGTATCTTTTTCCTTTAAGAGCGAGTTCTTCTACTTTTGGAACACCCGGATGACTCAATCCCACTTCTCTTGCAAACGTGTCTAGACAGTTGCCCAGAGGCATATCCAGTGTCTCGCCGAAGACCCTGTATCTACCTTCGACGAGAGTTACGATCATTGTATTTCCGCCAGCAACATATACTATAATGGGGTCATGAAAACCCGTAGTCAACCTCGAAATCTCTACATGAGCAACGGCATGATTTACAGGCACCAGAGGTTTCCTATACCTTAACGACAAGTATCTGGCTAGAGTTGCTCCAACTCTCAAACAGGGCCCCATTCCTGGTCCCAACGCTACTGCCACACCGTCGATTCTATCAAACCCTATTCCAGCCTCCTTTAGTGCCCTTTTCAGAATATCCACAGCCACCTTACTGTGGTGTTCAGCCGCTTCAGTGGGCTTTATACCGCCACCCACAGGAACGTATGTATCATTAACGTTGGCCAGAATATCTCCCTTATCCGTAGCTATGCCTACTCCAAAAGTGTGTGCAGTACTCTCAATACCTAGTACAACAACCATTTCAGATTACACTAAGAATGTGCAAGAAAATATTGTTTTAGCCGACGAACTCTGTATAGCCGCACTTTCCGCAATGCCATCTCTCAACAGGTTTCAAGTGGTGTGCCATTATAGATCCGCAACGGGGACATTTTTTGTTCTTTAACTTTATCTTCCCAGTCTTGTAGTCATACTCATACAGCTTGTGAACATGAGCCATACTCACTCACCTTTTTCTTCACCAAAATTTTTCTTTATAACATGTTCTGGCTCTATTTTTCTTAATCTCTCTTCCGAGGAATATATATAGATCAAAGCTGTAGAAAAGTTCAGCCCATACTCTGTTTCAAGCTTCCTGACAATCACAAGGTTTACAGGCACTTTTAGCATCTCGGCAATCTTCTCACGTATCTCGCTTCGCGTCGGCGTCCCGCTACCGAAATGGTCTATCTCGACCGTCAGTTCACGCCTCTCCACAAGCTTGTTATCCCTGTCACTTATGATCTTCAACTCACGTATCACCATAGCAACGAATACAACACCCTAAATTATATATTTTTAAGTCTTCAACAAAAAGGACCAAACGGTCTTCGAGTAACAATATGCAACTACCAATAGGGAACTTATCAAAAATACTCCTCTCGCATAAAAAATAAATTAATCCAATGTTCTTTCTAGAATTAGCCGACAATTGGGCCCGTAGTCTAGTGGAAGGATGCCGCCCTGACACGGCGGTGGTCCCGGGTTCGAGTCCCGGCGGGCCCACCATTTCTATGTTATTGTTGATAATTGTTTGTATATTTCTTCTAGAATTATCTGTTCGTTAGATATTTTGTTTTTGTATTTTTCTGTTTTTTGTGTATGATTTATGCGTTTTAGCTGGCTATTGATCGTGTGAATGACATATAGTTTTTTTATTTTTAGTTGGAATTGTCTTATTATATTCATCTTCCCAATAGTTATTGGTAACTGTTTAAAAGGATGTACTGTGGGTGATTTAATTGGAGGGTGTTGTTGTTTTTGATGAAAAGTTTTTTGATATAGCCTTTACACCTTTTTCGTTAAGAGATGCATGGACTAGCCGTGTTAGGATTTTTATGGAAAAGTTTTTTCCCTTACTTAGGAAATCGAGAAAAATTAAGTTAGTTGATGTTAAAAGTTTTGGTGACGATATTCTTCTTTTGGCGCATGAGAGCCGGTATGTCGAGTTTGTTAAAGAGATGTCTCGTGTTGGTAAGGGTTTTTTGGACTATGGAGATACACCAGCATATCCTGGCGTGTTTGAGGACGCTCTATTTGCTGTTTCGGGAACTTTGACTCTTGCAGATTTTGTGTTAGCTGGAGAAAAAATTGTTGGGTTTAACCCTCAGGGAGGTTTTCACCATGCACGTAGTAGCTCAGCAGGAGGATTCTGTGTTTTCAATGATCTCGCGATCGCTGTAAGATATCTGAGGAAAAATGGTATCAAAAGAATCGCTGTCGTGGATATAGATGCACATCATGGCGATGGTACAGAAGAAATACTTTATAGAGAAGATGTTTTAAAGATAAGTATACACGGCTACGGGTATGGCTTTTACCCAGGTACTGGGTGGATCGACGAGTTAGGAGAAAATGGGGGATATTGTTACAACATTAACATTCCCGTACCTCTCAGCTCTGGTGACGACATCTTTAAACTAGCAGTGAGTGAGATAATTATACCTGTTTTGTCAAGGTATAAACCAGAAGTACTTATCGTTCAAAACGGTGCGGACGGACATATGGGCGATCCTCTTGTAGGACTTAACTACAGTGATAACTCTTATACATTATTTGGAGAAATTTTACGCGGGTTTGCGGAAAAAGGTGTCCCTATTATTTTAACTGGTGGTGGAGGTTATGTCCCGCAGGAAACAGCCAGAATATGGGCTTTAGTAATTACTAAAGCATTAGGACTAGATATTCCCGAACTAAGACCTCGTGAAGATGAAACCGTTTCAACGCACAAAATAATGAGTATAGTGAAGGATCGTGTCTATTATCTAAAAGGTATGCTTGAAAACTGTGAGAAAATTTAAGTCGATTTACCTATATAGATTGTTTTCATTTAATATACGAATGACGAAGTCCGCTCCCCACTGATAAAAGAATGATGTAACGAATCCGGACTGATCAAAAACTATTAATATATTTCTAACTCGATACCGTAGGCTACGCCTTGTATTGAGATGATGACGTCGGCGTTTTTTGTGTTGCTTATCTTGTTTAACCCTGAAACAAGGTCTCCAATTTTCTCGAATAGCGTGGTAATGTCTTCGCCTATGCCTTCTATCGATACTTTTATTCCCTCCTTTTTTACTTCTACTTCAAACTCTGCGTTCTTAAAACTTGTTTTAAGTTTTTTCTCAATAACGCTCTTATCTATCATACAATATTTCAACCAGACCTTCTTTAAAAATCCTTAGCGCAAAGGCATTTATAAAAGTCTTTCTCTAATCTACGCATAATATCATATGTATAGAATAATAGGATAAACATTATAGCTTGATATTTTATATAATAATTAGAAAATATTAGGTGATTCTTATGACTGGAAAACGAGGCATGAAAGGTCTTGATATAGAAAGTCTTCCTTACAGAATAAGGGTATATTCTAACAATCAGGTTCTTATTCCAGCGAAGCTTATAAGGCGTCTGGGGATTCAGGATGTTAAGGAAGCATATGTTGTTTTTAAGTTTAGAGAAAACTCTATTAAGATTCATGTAAGACTTTTGAGAACAAAATATACAGACTCTAGACAGTTTACTATTCCTAAAGATATTCGAGAAAAATATAATATTCTCCCGGGAGATGAAGTAGAAATTATTGAAATCACGCCTGTTAAGTGAATCGATACTATTTTTAGACCATAGACAAAATAAGATACCAGGAATTGTCATGACATCGACATCAATCAGCGAGCTTAACGAGAAAATGAAAAAGTTCTCACAAGAATTTTCACAATCACTCGAGAGAAAAGACTTTGATCATGCATTAAAATTAAGTATCGAAATTCTCGAAGAACTCATATTAATCGCTAGAGAAGATATAGTTTCTATTCTACAAGACCCTTACGTGAAAAGCATTGCGGACGATATAATCAAGGGATACGAGAAATCTCTCTCTTATGTAAAGGGAATAATAGAGGGGCTCAAGTACGTATCACCTATCTACTCGATAGGCGAAAAAGAGAGACTTGTACAAGTAGTTGCCTCATCTATCAATGAACTTTTCAGTTTTATAATGGGAGCGCTCATTATAGTAGCCGAGCTATCTTCTTCTAATAAGAGAGAAAATAGAGGAATTACACCGGGAGTAGTTTAATCTAGAACTAAAATATTTAGATTCTCTTCATATGGTTCCAGATATTTGCGAAGCACTCTCGGTACGTGAACAAAACCTTCTTCATCCTGGAAGTTCTCTATGATCGCTGTGATAGTTCTTTGTGTAGCTATTGCAGTACTGTTGAGAGTGTGAACATAACCCTTAGAAGGTGCTCCTCTAGACTCTGCAAACCTTATGTTTAGCCTATAGCTCTGCCAGTCTGTACAGTTGCTACAAGATACCATTTCTCTATATCTTCCCTGGGCTGGCATCCAGGCTTCTAAGTCATATTTTTTGGCCGCTACTACACCTAGGTCTCCCGATGCAATATTGACTATTCGGTAGGGTATACCGAGCTGTTGCCAGAGTTCTTCGGCGTTTGATATAAGCTTTTCATGCCATTCCCAAGATTCATCTGGATGTGAAAAGACGAACTGTTCAACTTTATTGAATTGATGAACCCTAAAGATCCCTTTGGTATCTTTACCATGCGCGCCTGCCTCTTTTCTAAAGCATGGACTAACTCCTGCGTAAAGTAAAGGTAGATCCTTTTCAGGTATAACATCATCCATATGTAAAACGGCGAGTGGGTGTTCTGCAGTCCCTATGAGATATAGGTCTTCCCCCTCTATCTTGTATATCATATCTCGAAAGTCTTCAAAACTCACAACACCTTCGAGCGCCTTTCTTCGCAACATAAAGGGGGGCTCTACTATGGTAAAACCCTTTTTTGCCAAGCTTTCAAGCGCGAACAAGATTAATGCAAGGTCTAACCAAACTAAATCATTGAACAAGTAGTAGAATCTTGTTCCAGCAACCTTTGCTGCTCTAGCAGTGTCAGCTATATTTTTCAGCTCCACAAAATCTGCATGACCTATAGGCTTCCAATCAACAACCTCATACTCGACGTTAAAGCCCTTAATTTCTTCCTTAAACCTTTCGAGATAGCCTTTCCATACTTTAGGTTTTCCCCAGAACCTCACTGGTACATTATATGTCTCGTCAGGACCAATAGGTACAGATTCATGTATAATATTTGGTATTTTCCTCAAGACTTCTTCTCTACGCTCTTCAATCTCTTTTAACTCTCTTTCCATTTCACTAAGTCTCTCCCTAAGCCTTCTAGCCTCCTCGATAAGTTTTCCTCGCTCATTACTCTTTGCTCTGGGAATTTTAGAAGAAAGAACATTAAGCTCATGTCTCATCTCGTCTATCTCTTGTTTCTTCTTTCTCCAAAGATTATCTAATCTTACAGCTTCATCAGCCAAAGCATCATCCATGAAACGTGCACGAAGATTCCATCTAATTTTCTCGGGATCGTTCCGAACATAGTAAAGTATAGACCACATAAGCAACCCAGCCATAAAATAATTCTCCGAAGTATAACAATATTTCTTGAAGTGTTCCCGTATTTATCTTATCTATTTTCCCTGTATCCATTGGAGATATTTAGAACTTGGCTTTTCTACCTCGTACAATATGTCACGGTAAGCCTCCAAACCTGTGAACTTCTTGTTTAAAATATCAGAATATAGTTTTACGTTGCTTTCTTCTATCCCATACTGTGAGAGGATTTCCGTCCACTCTTTATCTCTCAACAAATGGTGAGAAATAACGATTTGTCTTCCTTCCCTTTTTAGCTCATGCACCAAAGTTTTTAGGTTTTGCAACCCCTTGAGAACATCTTTTTGCTTAACTTTGGTTCCGGACAAGTATGTAGGTGGTCCACCAACAACTAGTAGATGTGGCTTTATTTCTAAAACTTTTTTTAGGACATTTTGTGAGATAGGACCCTGAACATCTGGCAAATACATAACCACTGGTTTATTATAGACCTTTACTAGAAAACCTAACACCCATCCTAATTTGCTATCCTCAGCACCATGTGGAGAAAGAAAAGCCTCAATTCTAGTCTCTCCAATTATATACTCTCTATTGTCTGCAAAGACTATTTCTTTGACCTTGTCACTAAGTTTTTTGAACAAAACATATGCTCTCTTTCGTTGATTATAGTTTATACTATGAGTATAGTCTTTAGCAAGGATTGTTTTTCCCGAATAAATTTCTAGGAACGTATTTTCAGTCGTATGTTCAAACTTACTTTCGTACGGAGGGGTATAATGATCCCTGTGATAATGAGAAATAGTCACTATGTCGGCATCTTCAACTTCTAACAAAATCTTCTCTCTAAGTTGCGATGCCGCTTCCATCTCCACTGGATGGGGAGGAAGGCCATACCTTCTTGGAGCAAGGCTAAGACCAGGGTCAAAAAATATTTTAACATCGGGTGTTTTCAGCACTGCTGCCATTGACCTTACTCCCAAACTTTCATCCGCGATAGGAATAAACTTGATGTTTTTGCCTAGATTCAATGCTGATCACTTATCCGGTTTTTGTTTGAAATTGTTGATTATATCTTCTTTTTAGCTCCTCTAATGTAGTTATTTCTCGAGGATCCATATCCCATCTAATCCTTTTTATTCTAGCAAATCTAAGAGCAAAACCCGACTCGTATCTCGGGCTTTTCTGAATCTCAGAATATTCAACCTCTACCACTATATGTGGAAGAACGTAGACCACGTATCCTTCCTCCTTAACCTTTATCTCTAAAAGCTTTTTAGTGATTTCTTCAAACTCGGCATCAGATAAACCTTTGAATGTTTTACCCACCCTAACGTAACGTCCAGTAGCTTCGTCTAGTACTGCTAGGTGATAATCACTAAGCCATCCCCTTCTCCTGCCATGACCCCACTCGGCGGCCACAATAACACAGTCTATCGTATCGGATTGCTTAAGTTTAAGCCAGCTTCTACCCCGTATGCCAGGCTCATATCTGCTGTCTAGTCTTTTCGCTACGACACCCTCATGCCCCTTTTCTAACGCTTCTTTATAGACTCTTTCAGCCTCAACTATATCGTGCACGACCGTTCTTTCAGCCAAAATGCGTTCACTCCTTACAATTTTTTCCAAAATCTCTCGTCTTTCATTGTAAGGTTTATCTACTAAGACCTCATCATTAAGATAAAGTATGTCAAATAGGTGGAGGGTATACGGTATCTTTTTCAAGAATATGATAAAATCAGCCTTTCTCCTAATTCTTCTAACAATTTCCTGAAATGGTAAAGGCTTACCCTCAACGATTCCCAAAGCCTCACCATCTAACACCACGCTGTCGGCAACAACATTCTCTTTTACTTGTTCTACAATATCGGGGACATATTCTGTAATATTACTAAGTCTTCTTGAGAAAACTTTGATCTTGCCGTTTTTTAGATGGATCTGTACACGAAAACCGTCATATTTATACTCTAAAGCCGTTACTCCACCATGTTCCGATAATATCTCTTTAACAGAGTAAGCCATGTCTGCAAGCATAGGTTTTACTGGGCGAAAGATTTGGAGAGAAATCTCTTTTATCTTTTCGCAACCTCCCTCAACGGCGATTCGAGCCAAATCTCCGATGTCTGATAAAAACATATATGCGCGTCTAACATCGTCCAGCGAGCATTTAGTAAAAACCGAAATTGCCTCAAGCAAAAGCCCTATACTTGCACCTATTCTGACCTCTCCAAATATTACTCGAAGCAAAAACTCTATTTCTTCTTCATTCATTCGCGAAAGAAGGCTATAAATGTAAGATATTTTCTTCTGCCTAGAACTCTCACCACTAACTCTTGCCACCTTGTTTAAAACATTATAAACTTCTTCAAGAGTCGGCTTGCTGGTGTTTAGAAGAAGGGATGTTGTTTTCGTCAACGACAAAGCATTCTTTATTGTTGACCAACCAACACCCAAAGACAAGTCTTCATATTCTCTGAAAATTCTTCCCGATAAAAATCTGGCTGCAATCACAGCTTCATTGGGAGACAGTTTGCTGATAAAAGTAGATAATATTCTCACTTTTTCTTTCCTACTCTTTACTGACTCTATATTTTTTGCAACATTTACCAATTCGGCAAATAATGTAGCCAAGCAATATCACCCTTTACTAAAGTATCCATCAAGTGTTTTTTGAATAGATGAAAGAGACGAAATTTTCGCTAACCTTTCAATAACCACACGAACCCTTTTAGGGGAAAAGTCTCTTTCGTCTACAAGAAATTTATAAATACCGTCTAGGTCTGGTTCTCTAAACTCTATCCTATAGTTTTTCGATATAGGAGGATTTAGAAACAGTTCCCGAACCTCTTTCCAATTTTCTGGTAACTTTTCTTTATAAAATCTAGGAAGACTCTCAATGCTCCCATACGTTTTTATAAGTTTGAGAGCAGTTTTAGGACCAATACCTTTGATACCTTCGTTGTAGTCTGTTCCCACCAAAATAGCTATATCTATTAATTGTTTTCGCGAAATTCCCAACGTATTTAACACAGTATCTAGCTCGATTATCTCGGGTAATAATTTCCTAGCAATACCCTTACTGGGGAGCCACTCAAAGCCGGTCAAGGTTATATACCTTACAACCCTATCAGCTCCATATAACAACGAATCCCAATCCATAGTATTTACAGCCCAGGCTTCGCCTCTAGACACGATGTAAGCAGCCTGGGCTTCCGCATCACTGGGGGCATCTATAACTGGCAATCCCATCAAACGCAACAACTTTTTTGCGTCAGATATTATCTGTTCGTTAACACTTATAGCAACAACTGCCTTAGAAAAAGCCGTTTCAAGATCCCCCCTGAGTAATGCATTCTTCCACTCGATTTCAGCTTTCTTCCTTAACTTTTTTCTCCGTTCTAATTCTTTCCTCTTTAGAGGATGAGGCGGTCCATCAAAAACAAAAATAAACCTACAGCCAAATTCGAACATAAGTCGTGAAAAGCGTGTACTCAGCCCGATTAGGTGTGATGTTATATTTCCCTGCTTATCTTTGAAAAATTCTCCATTGGGAAGACGAATCAAAGCCAAAAACTGGTATATAACGTTTAGAGCATCTACAACGAATATCTTACCTCTTATGCCCGCTAAACCTATTTTCTTGCGAGGAATTATAGGTGTGAGATAAGTTCCCATTCAAATACACCTACAGCCAAAAAGATATAAGCCTTATACCACGATATAGTGAGAAGATGTCTTTGCTCGATGTAGGAACAGAAATAAAGGAATATTTAAGTAGCAAAAAGATAATTATTGCTGATTTTTGGGCAGAATGGTGTATACCCTGTAAAGCAGTAGATGATGCTATTAAGAGGATAATACCGTTTTTCAAAAATAGCGAAGACATAGTTTTTCTTAGAATAAACGTAGACGAACATCCCGATATAGCTGCTGACTTTGAAGTATTCAACCTACCCACAGTGATAGTTTTTTTTAATGGAAAAGAGGTTGAACGTATAACAACGCCTCATGGTTTAGAGTCAAAAATGTTTAAAATTATAAAAAATCTTCTTAAAAATCTATAATTTTTTAATCAATGTTATAACTAATGTCACTATAAAAACTATCGCTGCTATCTTTATATCTCCGAAAAAGATGTACACAATCCATGCTAAAATGAAGGCGGGTAGCGCCAAAATTATTATCTTAAACACCAAGTACAGTAATAAAATAATGACGAGAATAACTAGCCCAATAATTAATGCTTCTAAAACCCCTCCTCCGAACATCTTCATTTTAGTACAGTTAAAGACACTCATAAATGATTAGCGTATCAAGATGTAAATCGTTATATAAATGCCCGTCAAACTAAACCTGACCATATAAAAACTAGGAAAAAACCATGGAATACTCAATACTTGATGAACTACTACCTTATAATGACTGGCGTCCGGGACAGCGTGAATTAGCGAAGATTGTCGAAGAAACTGTTCTCGATTCAAAAATATTGCTTGCCAGATATCCCATTGGCTTGGGAAAAACCATTGCGGTTCTTGTTGGAGCAATTGCATCAGGAATACCGAAAATAATATATCTAGCACGCACAAAAAACCAATTTCAAGCTCCATTTAGGGAGCTTGCTCGCCTCGCTGCCTCAAAGATAAACATTCCAGCCGTAATGCTTGTTAACAAAAAAGAACTGTGTCTTTTACCGATATCCGACGACATGTCTTATCGTGATTTCCTGGTTTTTTGTTCTAAAGCAAGAAAAAGCGGACAATGCAGATATCGGTCAAATGCCTTGCCAGAGGAAACTCCTCTACTAGTGGATGTCAATACAGCAAAATTGCTCGGAAAAAAACTTCTAGCATGTCCTTTCGAAATATCATGGAAGCTTATTTCACGATCTCGCGTGATAGTGGCTTCCTATTCTTACCTCTTTGATCCAGACCTTTTCAAAGTTTTTCTTTCAAAAAGCAACATTAAACTAGAGGAAGCCTTACTAGTCGTCGACGAGGCACATAACCTTCCAAGCTATATTGCTAGTATTTCACAAGCAACTCTAGACGAATACACATTAATTATGTCTAGGAAAGAGATACAGACATTAAAAACGCCTAAGACTAACAGCGTATTGAACAGGATTTCGATGTTTATAACATATATTAGGAAAAAATCAAAACAATCCAATGAGACGGAAAAGGAAATAGACATAAGTGAAGCACTATCAATACTACCTTCCTCCAAAGATCTCTATTATATAGCGAGTCTTCTCGAGGAAAATAATATCCTTGAAACAAGCTATACGAGAAAGGTTGCTGACTTTGTGTCCATGCTGGAAAAAGCTTCACATGACCACCTACTATCTCTACGAGACACATCGTTAGGATTTGAGGTAAACCTTATTGCTTATAATGTTTCAAGAATCGCTCAAAGCGTTTTTTC
Organism: uncultured Thermofilaceae archaeon; assembly: GCA_964546235.1. GTDB lineage: Archaea > Thermoproteota > Thermoprotei > Thermofilales > Thermofilaceae > JALVKT01. The sequence goes on from CAZJJA010000001.1 coordinate 44,824, forward strand.
CAAGATAAGATCGGCCGTATTGATGTCAGCCACACTTCCTCCTAAAGAATACATGGTAGCACTTTTGGGTCTAACCAATAGAGCAATTGACGAAGTGGTATACCCATATTTGTGGGCTGAAAACGCTTCAATCAATATTGTGCGCGGACTAACATCTCGATATGTTGAAAGAGAGAAAATGACCTTCAAAAAATATGCTCAATTCATCGATTATATTTTTTCTAAAAATGGTAACACTCTAACAGTGTTTCCCTCATACAGCTTTCTAAAGAATGTATATGCCCATATATCCTCTACGCCAACGATAGTTGAAGACCAACATACTGTTCTTAAGAATGTTATAAACATACTTCTAAAAAACGAGAAAACACTCATTCTGGCAGTTGCTTGGGGAAAACTTGTCGAAGGAATCGAATTTAGAAATAGAGGAAAAAGTCTTTTAGACACAATTATTATAGCTGGTCTACCTGTTCCAGAACCCTCACTGTATAATAAGAAACTGTTAAACTATCTAACCTTAAAGCTTGGAAATAGAGACAAAGCTTGGAAGATAGTTTATCTCTATCCCGGCCTGATGAAAATAGTTCAGGCTATAGGTAGGGGAATACGCTCAGAAAAAGACAAGATCAAAGTATACATCCTTGATGACCGTGTTTTAAGTGAAGGAGTAGATTATCTATTATCCTACGGATTCAGAATAAATATTGTTGAATTAGACGAAATCTTTGGTTTTGATAAAGAACAGTAGATTATATAAACTCCACATTGGCATGCCTCTCTTTAAGGTCTTCTTCTTCTAGACCCAAAATATCCATTAAAGCCCATACGATGCCATCTAGAAATACCATGGTTGTCACTTCAAAGAGTGTTCCCAGTGGTGCCAATGGCTCGTAGATTCCAAGAACCTGTCTTGCAAAGTAGTCACTTTCTTTTGCTATCTTTGTCCTTCCTGGAACCCTAACTATGTGATCGCTCATTTTTCCGAGAGGAGAATCCCTGTAGGAGGTTATTGCAACTACTACGGCTCCAGCTCTTCTAGCTGCAGACGCTACGGATAGAACAACTTGTGTACTTCCAGATCCTGAAACTGCGATTAAAACATCACCCTTGCTTATAGAGGGTGTTATTGTTTCGCCAACTACATACACATTAAAGCCTAGATGCATCAGTCTCATAGCAAAGGATTTTGCAACCAACCCGCTTCTACCAGCTCCAGCAACCATTATTTTCCTCTTGTTAGCTAGGGCTGATGTGAGAATCTTTAGGAAACGAGATATTTCTTCCTCACTTATTTCGCTAGAAGCTCTTTTAATAAAATCAGCGATATAATTCATCGCCTTGCTAACATTCTCTGACAAGTCCCACCTAAGCATTCACATCAGCTAAAGAAAAGCTTTACGATTCTAAGCCTCAGTCTATTTTTATCCTTGTTTCTTCTTTAATTATCCGCAACACAAACATTGTCTTCGTGCTTTCAACGCCCTCAATATTTCCTATACTATCGATTAAACGTGCCAGCTCTTCCTTATTTCTAACTCTAACTTTTAAAATTGTATAATATTCTCCTGTGACATCAAATATCTCATAGACATCAGGCATTTGTTTTAACTTGTTTAAAACATTCGAATACTTTTGAGGTGTTGCGGTAACAGCCACGATCGCCGTAACTTTTTTCCCGACCTTTTCTGGGTCAACTATTGCCTGAAACCTTTTAATCACGCCTGCGTTCAACAACTTTCTGATTCTCAGATGAATCGTGGCTTCGGAGACTCCAAGGTCTGCAGCAATTTGAGAATAGGGTGTTTTTGCATTGTCCTGAAGATATTGGAGAATCTTTTTGTCTATATGGTCAAGTTTTACATCACTAGAAGACATTCTTATCTCCATTAATATAGATAAAAATACTAGGTAAAAAAGTATTATTATTGTTTCTCTAAAAAATCAAATAAAATTAGACAGTAATCCTCTCACCAGGTTTAAGAACTATAACCTTTGTGGGTATATTTCTTTTAGAGACTTCCTGGGCAAATTCTTCGGCTTTTCCATATAAGACTGGAAATGTTCCAAAATGCATGGGTATAGCAAACCTCGGTTTAAATAATGATACAAATAGTCCAGCTTGGACCGGATCCATCGTAAAATGACCTCCTATAGGCACAAATGCATAGTCTATGGGATAAAGCTGTGCATACAAGGCAATATCATAAAAGAGCCCTGTGTCACCCGCATGATATATTGTAGCTTCTTTCCCAATCAATATTACACCTGTAGGCGAGCCCTTTTCACTGGAATGAACCGCAGGTGTTAAGACTATCTTTATTCCCTTTACAACAGCGGGGCCCCCAATGTTCATTCCCACAGCTTCCAATCCCTTGCTTTCCATTTCTGATGCTATCTCATATATTCCTACAGTTGTAGCTCCAGTCTTTTTAGCTATATCAACCGCATCTCCAACGTGATCGCCGTGATAGTGTGTAATGACAACTATGTCTGCTCTGTCTATATCTTCAAGAGTAATGGGAGATTGGGGATTATGTATCCAAGGGTCTACATATATTCTCTTTCCATCCAACTCTATCTCAAATGCAGAATGTCCTAGAAAACGTATGTAACCCATACCAAAGAAATAATTGTGGCTTTATAAATAAAAACTCCTCCAGAAAAGTTCTATAGTCCCAGCTTTGAGAGGAGAACAGGTATTTCTGGAATCGTATGCGCCACTTGGATGCCTGCCTCCTCTAGGCTTCTGGTCTTGCTATAGTAGGATCCCATATGGCCAAAGACTATAGCGCCAGCATGACCCATTTTTTTACCCGGAGGTGCGGATTTTCCAGCAATATAGGCGACTACAGGTTTTTTCTTTTCGTCTGGAAGGGTTCTATAGAATTCTGCAAATTTTTCTTCTTTTACCCCTCCTATTTCACCGATTAGAACCACAGCCTCTGTACCTTCATCTTCTGCAAACATCATGTAAATATCCCTGAAATCCAGCCCGACTATTGGGTCTCCCCCAATGCCTACAGCTGTAGATGTTCCAAAACCGTTTTTCATTAACACAAGTGAAACTTCATAGGTTAATGTTCCGCTTCTCGACATTAATCCAATCTTTCCCCTTTTGAAATATTCTCCAGGCATTATGCCCACTTTAGTTTCTCCCGGCGAGATGACTCCTGGAGTATTTGGTCCTATGATGTTTGCTTCATTACATTTAGCATAGTTTACCATCCTAAGAGTTACATGAACCGGTATGTGCTCTGTTATGATGACTATCAATTTTATGCCTGCATCTATGGCCTCTATCACAGCATCGAATATGAATCTGGCTGGGACAAACACAATAGACGCGTTTATCTCTGGGTGCTCTCTTACTGCGTCCTCCACAAAATCGTAAACCCTTATATCATGTACTTCTGTGCCTCCTTTACCCGGGGTAACGCCTGCAACAATCTTTGTGCCATATTTTATCATCTCTTGTGTATGTAGACGACCCTGTCTTCCTGTAATCCCCTGGACGAGAAGACGAGTATTTTTGTCAACAAGGATTGTCATTACCTTATCACCTCTTTTACAGCGTATATAAGGTCGCTATGAGTATAAAGTCCGTGTTCCTGTAAAATTCTTCTACCTTCATCTTCGTAAAGCCCTGAAAGTCTAACAACAACTTTTATCTCTTTTCTATCAGTTTCCTCTAAAGCTTTTACTATGCCCTTGGCGACTTCGTCGCACCGTGTTATACCTCCCAGGACGTTGACTAAAACTCTATCTATGTTTTCGAGAGAAAAGACTATTTTTAGTGCTGAGAAAACTCTCTCTGCGCTTGCACCACCTCCAAGGTCTAGAAAGATTCCAGGGTTTCCGCCATACTCTTTAACCAAATCCATTGTAGCCATTGTTAACCCAGCTCCATTCCCGATAACGGCTATATTTCCTTCTAGCGTCACTAGGTTGAATCCCTTTTCAAAACTAGATTTTTCAACAATACTTAGCTCGTTCAGATATCTCTCAGCAATTCCCCTTAGGAGCGGATTTTGCATTAGTGCATCATCATCGATTATAGCCTTTCTATCTACAGCAACTAATTTTTCTCCTGTATCTATTAGAGGATTTATTTCGAGAAGCGTCATATCATATAACGTAAATATGTTATATAATCCATATAACAAGTTCCTAATTTCTTCATAATTTTTTCCAAAAAATTTTGCTATTCTTCTAACCATGTATTCCCGAACCCCCTCAAATGGTTTGATAAACATTTTCAAGATCTCTGCATCATCCTTTGCAGCCTCTTCAACATCAATTCCGCCTTTAAGAGATGCAAGCAACATAATTGCCTTCTTATCTTGATCAACCATTAAGGAAAGATATAACTCACGTTTAACGTCGACTTTTTCCGAGACTAAAACATATTCTATTCTTTTTCCCTGATAGGTGGAATCGAAAATCTCACTAATAGCCTTATCAATCTCATCCTTGTTTTTAACAAATTTTACAAGCCCCAGTTTTCCTCTTCCCCAGCCTCTGACCTGGGCTTTGACGACTAGAGGGGGGCTTAGACTTTCAAGACATAGGGCATAGTTCTTATCTTTCCTCGACACTAGACAAGATTTTTCAACCGTTATGCCAGCTTCTTCAAGCATTTCTTTTACTTCAAACTCATAGGGTATCATTTTATCTTCAAAGAAAAATTATAAGCGAAGCTTAAGACTCTTTGGTTTATAATCGGGATTTGCCTTTAAAGCAATTTTACAAAAACTACAGGTGACCCCCCGGGAAGGCATTCCACAAACACTACATGATCGCAGTTCCTCGTTTTCCTTAGAAATAAAGCTAGAAACTATAGGACCCAGTTTTTTGTAGATACTGTTTGAAAACGCGAACTTCGAGGATGGACTTTCTTCTTCAAGCATGTTGAGTATATGCTTCAGTCTAAGACTTCTTGCTCCTCGAGCATAAGGGCACTCTACTTTAACGAACTTAAGGTTTTTAAACATGGCATAGAGAAGTATGTCTTTTTCTCTAGTCTCTGCTAAAGGTCTTATACGTGTTATTAGTTTATCTTTTCCTTCAAGTTTTGGAGAAACTTTAGCTAAACCTTCTAGGTCGCCTAAAACTATACTCGAGAATCCTTGATAAAGCAAATCTTCTAGGTTATGTCCTGTAGCGATCGAGTCAAAACCGTTTTCGACGGCAAATCTATTGATGATATACCTCTTTATGGTCCCGCAAAGAGAACAAACCCTCCGCCACCTGGCAGCTAAATCATCTACTGTAAAACCGTATGTTTCTCCAACCTTTATAATCGTGTGTTCAACGCCAAGACGCTTGTAATGCTCATTTGCAACTTTTACATATGCTGGCGAATACGAATGAATCCCCAAATCAATTGTAAGTCCATGTATATCAAGATCATATACTTCGGATAAACGATATAGTATATCCAATAAAACTACGCTATCTTTCCCTCCACTCACAGCTACTAGTATTCTGTCCCCTCTATTGATTAGCTTATATTTTTCGATTGTTCCCTTCACACGGTTCTCAATAAAATTTACAAAATGGTCTTTACACAACCTAAGGTTAGCATACCTTAGGTATACAGCTGCTTGTTTGTCACAAAACCTACATTTTGACGGCATGAACGACGACACCTTTCAACGGAAAATTCTCTTTAAAAACACGAATTATTTCCATAGCCTCTTCCTTGCTAGAAAAAGGAGATGAAAAAATCTCTAAAATACATTTTTCTGGTCTCAACATGAATATACCAACTATTTTCTTACCGTTACCTATTACATACTCATATGCATGTAACCTAGCAACAAATCCCATTTCTCTAAGCTTTATTAACATTTTAACCCTGTTCTCAGGCCGTATAATCTCAAAGTTGCATCCATGCGTCATACTTTCTGTAGATGTGGATATAAAGAGATATATATTATCTTATCACCCATGCTCTGGGATACAAATGGTATCGGCGGATACACTTGGAAAGTTCAGAAAAATTCTAGGACTATTCACCATAATATTAGGGGCAATAGGCATATACGAAGCCTATGAAGTTGCACTATATATATTGAATTTAAAAACAGGAACTTTAGAGACCTACAGCTTCTCGATGACTGTCATGATATACAGCCTATTCATACTCGCTATATTATTTGTGATCTATAATCGCCTCGAAAAAAGGGCTACAAAATAACAACTTCTATATCACATCTTTTATCTTACCAAGGCACTTTCTTTAAACCAAGATAATATGCTCCAACATTCGTTGCAATATGTAAAATAGGCGTTATCAAAACCAGCAAAACAAAAATCTCAACCTCAATATCGTCGAAGACCAGCCAATATAGTCCTAAAGCACCAAGCAAAAAGTCCAGCTGGTCTAGCAAGAATATAGGGTCCCCACGCTTATACCCAAGTCTACGCTTTATAAATGATCCCACCATGTCGCCAAGCAAGGCCCCTATTGACAACACGCTTCCTCCAAAAAGACTATGTAAACCCCATTCCTCCAGCACGGTCGCTACTACAATCCCTGCCAAGACGCCTCCAACAAAACCTTCAATCGTCTTCCCGTCACCAAGCACCCTTCTACCGTCAAAAAAATTTTTTCCAAAATCTATAGGATGCCCGTCTCCAAGAAGTCTTCCAATAACAACTGGTGCACCATTGGCTACATATGCTGGAAGTATAAAGACCAGTGCACGATAGAGGAGGCCAAACACACAGAAAACTACCAAGCCATAATTATATCAATTATGCTTATACTCTCCCATCGAAAAAGACTTTTAAACGCTAAATAAAAGGAAACATATCAGATACATAGAGACAAGATTAATAAAAACATGTTAAACTTGTATCTTGATAAGCACCCAAGGGCCGGTAGCTCAGGCTGGGAGAGCGCCGCCCTCGCACGGCTCTAAGAAGGGGGTTCGGGAGCGGCGGAGGTCGGGGGTTCAAGTCCCCCCCGGTCCACCATTTATCTTTTGAAAGATATTGCAAGTAGTACTGCCGTATATATGGTTATTACTAGCCAAAGCAGTGATGGTATTAGGTGCCATGGGTATAGTGGCGCTGTAAGTATTGTGAAGAGCGTTAGTATTGCATATAGTGTGAAGTATCTCCTTGTTGCTATTAAGGGATCAGAGGTTCCTGTGATTATGGAGAACACTTTTGCTGTGAAAAGCGAATAGCCTAATTCTGCGAGTATTTTTTCTGCTATGTCTAGGCCTTTTTCCGTTAACTTATAGTCGACTAGTTCTTCATCTAGTGTTTTTTTCATCACGTACTCTGTTAGTTGTGTATCGAGTATTCTTTTCACATCTTCTACTGGTAATTCTGATAAAATTGATATTTCTTTTAAGGAAAGCCATACCGGTCTTAGTTCTTTGTAAACTCTTTTTCCTTCTTTAATTTTTAGTTCTTTTGTGCCAGCAATAGCCATTACTAGTAGGACTCTTAGCGCTTGGAAGGATCTATAAATGTTTATGCCCTTTAAACTTAGTAGATCATTTCTTAGCGACTTGCCTTTTAGTGTTAAAATATATTCTCCTTTCCGTTTTATATCTACGAGACCCTTTGCCTTTAATTTCTGTACAGCATCAACAATCGCTCGTCTGTTTGCTTTTATTTTATCAGATAATTCTGATATGCTTGTCGGCTTATCATCGCTCATTTCAAGCAATATGTCCAGCTGAACATCGCTTCTAGCAAAATCGACTATTCCATCTATTCTTTTAAGCTTCCCTACTATGTTTTTGAGTTCATTCTTTTTTTCCATTAAATGAAACCTCTTAAATTCACTTCATGTTCTTAGCAAGCTCTAACCCAGACTTTGACAACTTATATCCTAGATGGGGTTTTCCGTCCAGGTAGATTATTGTTGGGATCACGTACTTTTTGTTTACAAGAACTTTTACTGCTTGGATAAACTCTTTTTTAGGCAAGCCCGTTAACTCTTGTACCGAAATGTGATCACCTTCTCCTCCCAGGGTGTATAATGCTTTAATTATTGCAGCCTCTTTACCATCTACTTGTAAAAATGACTGTTGAACGTTTCCGTATTTCTCCTTTTTTTCTTTCTCAGTTTTGAGTGGTATTTCAATACTTGCAGAATTTCCAATTTTATGCTTTTTCTCTGTTGAAATTTTTGTTTCTTTTTTCACTATAGGTATACTGGGTGCAACAGTGACGGAAATTTTTGGTTTCAATTTTATTGGTGGCGGCAATGCATTATTTTCTCTTAGATCACTATAGGCTTGTCTAAATGTCTCTTCCGGATTCATATAATATCTATTTATGTTCTTAAATACCTCCATTGTTTCTTTGATGCCTTTATACCGCATCCATTCAAGAAAGATTCGTCGACGGGCTATTTCTTCATATATTTCTTCAACGGTTTTTCCTAGCCTTTGTGCCAAATATTTGATATGATAGCTTTCTGCTACTATTTGGTGACGATCGGTTGCAGGATCCCATCTAACTATCTCTCTGTATTTTTCATAATCCTCTATTTCCCAGACATATCTCACTCTTCTCGCAAATTTCCCTGTGGGAAGAATTGTTCTCTCTGATAAAAGCGCTAAGTTTAGTGAAGGAATATATGCTGGTGATACATTCATGGGGGGGCTTATCAGCCTCTTTATAGCCCGTTCTAGGGAGTCCGCGTGCATTGTGGACATTCCTCCGTGTCCTGTACTCATTGCTTGGAAGAGAACAAATGCTTCTTCGCCTCTAACTTCTCCGACAATTATATAGTCGGGCCTATATCTAAGAGAAACCTTTACCAGGTCATAGAGAGTTATCTCTCCGGCTTTTGTTTCGCCAAGTCCATAGCTCTCTCTGCTCACTAGTTGAACCCAGTTTTCGTGAGGCAGGTTTAGCTCTGGTGTTTCTTCGATCGTGACTATCTTAAATCCAGGTTTAAAGAAATTAGCAATCGCATTAAGTAAGGTTGTTTTTCCAGCAGCTGTTGCACCTATAACCATTAGTGTCATTCTATTTTGTACTAAAAACCAAAGATAGGCTGCTGTCCATGAGTCCAGGTTTCCCATGTCGATTAAATCTATAATTGAAAATGGTTTTTCTCTGAACTTTCTAATAGTAAATGTACTTCCTTTTGGAGAAACCTCTTCTCCAAAGGTTGCTGCAAGCCTATGACGTCCAGGAAGCATTGCGTCTACAATCGGAAATGCCGCGGAGATGTGTTTTCCAGACATGTGAGCAAGCTTAACTATGAATTCCCTAAGATACTCCCTGTCTCTAAATACAATATTTGTTGGTATGCTCTCATAGTCTCTGTGCCAGACATGTATTGCTCTATCTACGCCGTCACAGCTTATGTCTTCTAGCTTGTAGTCCCTCATGAGTACTTCTATTGGACCATATCCTAGAAGGTCTCTCTCGATATAATATAGGATTTTGTCCCAGCTCTCATCGCTTATTCCTCTTATAGATTTTCTGTACTTGTTTGCAAGCCTTCTAGCCTCCTCTATCACGTGTTTTCTTAATTCAACCTCAAACGACTCAGGGGGTTCGAGTTCGACGCTTAAAATATCTATGAGTTTGTCTACCGCTTTTCTTTCTTCAGGTGTTAGTTGTACTTCTTCTACAAAGTATACCCGTTGGTTTCCCATCTCGGGGATCTCGGCTATAATAACTTTTGCATAAGGTTCGGTAACCCAGTATTCTTCAACTATCTTGTAATGTTCTTGTAATGGAAGATACGTTATCGCTTCTTTCTTTTCTTCATCCTTTTCTTTCTTTTTTTTCTTTTTTCTTTTATTTTCTTCTTTATTTTTCACCTTTTTGTCTTTTTTAACCTTCTTAGGTATAAAAGGCAATAACTTCCCCTGTTATATAACATAATATATTATATTTGATATTTTTATCGTGTTTAATGAAGTATATACAGCATTGATTTACCTAAACAAAAATTTTGACCAATTTTAATATTTAAATATTTATTCTAAAATACTAAGATAAAAAAATATTCAAATTCAAATTAATTTGAAAGCGAATCAAATATTATCTTCTATATTTAGATATAAAATTGTGAACATTTCTGGCTACGCGTATGCTTTATTCGGATGGGCTGGAGATTTGTTAACTAAGGTGTATCCTACCTTATATGATGACATCGTTTCAGCAGATATGAAAATTTATCCTCCAGCATATGCTTCTCTGGTGATTTTTGTTTCATTTTTAACCTTCATAATTGGTTTGATTGTAGGAATCCCAGTTATTGTATTATCATCAATAATGACGCTTCCTGCGATCAGCAAACTAGGATTAATAGTTTTATCTATCGTTGCAATGTTTGTTCTCCCATTTATAGTTTTTATAATCTTTTTATTCCTTCCAAAGATAAAAGTAATTTCGCGTCAATCAAAATTCGATCTAGAAATACCGTATCTTTCAGTATACATTACAGTTATGGCTACTGGAGGCATCTCACCTTATGTGAGTTTTGAAAGACTAGCAAAAGCCCCAAAACTTCTCTTTCAGGAGATAAGAAAGGAAGCACAAAGATTTTATCTTAGAGTAAGAGCAATGGGTCTAGATCCTCTCTCAGCTATAGAGGAGTCTGCGAAAAGAGTTCCACATAACGGATATAAACAATTGATGCTGGGTTACGCTGCCACCTTAAGGGCTGGAGGCGATGTTGTCCACTATCTAAATAGACAAACAGAAATAATGTTAAGGGATAGAATCTCTCAGATCAAAACTGTAGGAGAAAGAATAGCAACTTTAATGGAGGCTTATATGGCTGTTGTTCTTCTCTCGTCTCTAACTATGTATGTACTTTTTGTTGTTAACATGGCGTTGTCGCAAGCTGGTCTAGGACTCGGTGGAGGGTCTATGCAGTTTGTTCTAATGTCTTATATCGTCATGCCAATGTTATCTGGCCTCTTTATCTACCTAGCTGATATTATGCAACCAAAATATCCAGTATACGACAAAACACCATATTATGTTTATTTTGGAATAAGTTTGCCCATCACAATATTCTTTTTCTTTGCAATGGTTATGCCTTTCATTGTTCCCCCACCACTGTCAAACATATTTAAGAGAATATTCCTACCCTTCGTACTTTTGATACAAAATATTACATACAACTTTGGTATGGAACAAGGTTATGAAGCTGGTGTAGGCATGATAATTGCTCTTGCAATAGGGTTAATCCCAGCTATCATTGTAGAAACAAGATCTTCGCTTAAATACAGCGGAATACAGTATGGGCTAACCAGATTCCTTCGAGACCTCGTAGAAGTAAGGAAGACAGGTATGGCTCCAGAAAAATGTATCATAAATCTTAAAGATAGAGACTATGGTAGATTTACAAAATATCTCAGAGAAATCGCACTTCAAGTCGGATGGGGTATTTCGTTACAGAAAATTTTCGAAAAGTTTTCTAAAGGTATGAAAAACTGGTTTGCCCTGATATCAATGTTTTTGCTCGTAGAAAGCATCGAAGTTGGCGGCGGTACGCCAAGAACCCTAGAATCACTAGCAAACTATGCTGAAACTTTAGAGATGGTAGAAAAAGAGAAAAAGTCAATGATGCGCCCCCTCATGCTTATCCCATATATTGGTGCACTAATAATTGTCATCGTCGTACTGATTCTAGTAAGCTTTATGAGATATATCCTTGGCTTTGCTGGTGCCAGCATATCTTCTGCACGACTTGTTACGATGTTTCTCCCCCCTGTAATAATTAACAGTTATCTAATGGGATTGGTTGCAGGTAAGATTAGCTCGGAAAGAGTAGCTGCTGGCTTTAAACATGCCTTTCTCCTTCTCCTCGCTAATCTATTCGCCATGATAATAACGCCATCAATAACTGTAAGTCTTATACCTAGACTATAGGCTGAGAACGTTGGCTATACTAATAACGGGAACACCAGGTGTAGGAAAAACTACGGTTGCTAAGCTTTTAGCTAAAAAAATTAATAAAAAATATATTTCGCTAAGGGACATTATTCTACAAAATAAATTATATACACAATATGATAAACAACTTGATTCATATATTGCTGATATAGAAAAAACCAAGAAATTTATGAAGCAACTTTTATCTTGCGAGGAAATTGTAGACACACATCTCGTTGAAGCACTACCACCATCAAAGATAAAATATGTGATAGTATTAAGACTAAATCCAGATATTCTCTATAAAAGACTAAAAAACAGAGGATATGCTGACGCTAAGATTAAACAAAATGTTGAAGCTGAAATTCTAGATCTTATTCTTGCCGATTCTGCAGCAATGTTTGGGAAAGATAAGGTATTTGAAATTGATACAACAATGAAAAAACCTGAAGAAACGGTGGATATAATACTTGATATAATAAATACTGGTAAAGGTCCAAAACCTGGTTCAGTTGACTGGCTTGAAAAATATAGCAATTATCTTAGCATTTAACTGTTATTTTTCAATTTTTAGAATAAAAGTAACAACAATTTCCTGTTCTAATTTCTAATAAAAATAATCGATCCAGAAAAAATCACTAGAATGTTAAAATAATGGTTATTCTTTTACTTTGTTTCTAGCTTTAATTTATATATCTTTCTATGAACCTTTTTATAACATTAATATCGGCTTCATTATCGATAAGGCATGTCTAGCGAAATATACGAACTTATAAAATCTGCAAAACCAGAAAAGCTACCATCACCTCCGCCCGTTCAAGATCATGCAAGTTTAGTAGTATTCACGGCACTAAAAGGACATGTATATCTAGCAGCAGATCACTTGCTTAATCCCGCGATATCTGATACAATTACAGATGTCATAGGACAAATTTGCAGACAATTACATCTGGAAATCTTGAACAGTGATTTAAGAATAAATGAGGATATAGTTAAGTTATCAAGAGCTTATGATCTTCTCGTAGAGATTGCATTAAACCTAGTTGGAGTCGAAAGGCTATGGTCTGGCGTTAGTGAAGAAGATAGACACCGTGCTCTAGAAATCATCATAAGCGAACTAGAAGCATTAGAAGATATTGAGAAGAAAAAATATGATAACAAGCCCATCGCAAAGTCAGTCATCAAATTGAAGATAGAAGACATGAAAAAGGTCATGGCTGGAGATCCAAAGAGAGTTGGAATGGTAGCATGGATGGGTGAAAGGATAGAAAAGCGGCTAAACTGGGATAAACCCACTATTTCATTTATCAGAGAAGCAAAGAAAGAAATAGAAGAAAACGCGTATTACCGAATGACCTTACAAGGTCTATGTAGGTTTGGAAACGACTATGCATTAGGTTTACGCTGGCTTAGACGCCTAGGTTATGTCCAGGTTTCAACAAATCCCCAGCTTGCAGCAATAGCATATAGAGACGACCCATCCTTATGGGAAAAGTTTAAAGAATATCTTCGTTCACATCCCGAATTACTAGAGAGTCCAGAAGAAAAGGGCGATGAACTAGCAATGGCCGCTACTCTTATAGCATTATGGCCCAACATGGAAGTCTTTAGACCCGTTGCATATCTGCTCGACTTCAACGACGGCATGATAAGTTATCAGCTCAACCCTAATGTTGCTGACAATGTCGACGAAAGCGTTAAAGATGCTCTAAAAATCTATGATCTTTGCGAGAAGTATTTCGCAAAATATGACGAGTACCTCCTATGGGGCTGGCCTAGAACTATTGAAAGAAAAAGACCAAACATAGTATTTAAAGTAGCCGGATCAAGCCCTGCTGCTATAGACATAACAAGAATACTTGAATCATTGGGAATAGGTACAAATAACACAGTTACGTACACAGTGGCCCAAGAAGCGCAATTAATCCTTGCAAAAATCGAGGGACGGGCTGAGGCAAAGCATAGGGGGCTTAAAGTTACGAAAGTTTATGAAACCAATATGGGAGGAAGACTTGAAGGTCATTTGAGAGAAGTAAAGGCAGCTGAACTTATTCGTGAAGCTCTCAGCCACTTTGATAATCCTGAAGAAAAACTTGCAGAATTAGCGAAAAAATTAGGGGTCCCCGAGGTTGAGGTCGGCAAGGTTTGGAAAGGACCTTCTGGCTGGGGATTCGACATAGAAGCAAAGACACTTGATGAAAAAATAGAACTAGTATCTTCTAGAGCCTACCTAAGACCGTTGACAAAAGAAACATTCGCCGAATTTCTAGCCGAAGCAGGCGTCTGCGGCGGAACGAAGGAAGAAGTCATGGAATGCCTTAAAGTATGGGAAGAAGCTATCGGAATGGCCGGAACACTAGTAGCACAGCGTGTTTGGTGGCTCTTCTTCTCTGATGAAAACTGGCATAAATGGATCGGATATATTGTAAAGAAATACGGTGTTACACCAGAGGATGCAGAAGAAATATTAGGAAATATAGATGTTCTTCCAGCCTCAAAGCGCAAACCCATGGATACCTATCTCACCCTATCTAGCAGAAACATGACTAACACAGAGTTCCCCAATCACCAGTTAAACGTTCATAAACTATATCTTGAAAACAAGCTACGGCTAGAGGATTACGCAGAATCTATCACACGGACCCATGACTCTAAATACGTAGAAATACTAAGCAAGATAGAAGACTTCCGAAAAGCCTACGAACTGACCCCAGAACTCATTAAAATCTTCAAGGAAGTAGGAATTGACGTGGAGAATTGGGGTACAGGTGGCACACGACCCGAAGATTGGGTAAAGTTCGGCTCACAAATAAAAACAATGAAGGGATTCAAAAACGCATACAACAAGTTTAAAGAGCAATGTATAAAAATTGCATTAGAAGTTAAAGAAGAGCTAAAGAAATAAATTTCATAATTTTATCGATTTTAAATTTTTGATTTTTTATTTTTATAAATAACAAATTCCTTGATATAGATCATTTCAGTATAGTTTATTCGGGAGACTTAACAAAAAATCGAAGTGAATAATTTATATTCAGCCTTTTAATGATGAAAGTAGAGAGATGAACAAGAGAATTTTTGGGGTGGGAGTAGGCCGACATCTTATAGTAGAAATGTTCGAATGCGACCCAAAGGCTCTTGATAGCTTAGATACTGTCAAAAACGCTCTCATAGACGCTACGGTAGCTTCTAATAGCACAGTAGTAGGTTTTGATTTCTATCGTTTTAAACCCCATGGAGTCAGCGGCTATGTTCTTATTGCAGAATCACACATATCCATACACACATGGCCAGAATACGGCTACGCAGCAGTTGATGTTTTTACATGCGGCGAGCACACAAATCCTTGGAAAGGACTACAAGTTTTAAAGGAAAGATTCAAGGCCAAAAAAGTGACAATAGTAGAGATAACACGTGGCGTTGGTGTAGAGCAGTATAAAGGATATTGGATTCCGGAAGAAGAGAAAACCATCAACATCATTTCAAAAACAAAATAGTTTTTTTATTTTTAATAAATCATATAAAACTTAATTTATATATTAAAAGTGAAAAGCCGACAGTATGAAACATTAGATAAAGTAGTTATCAGAGCAAAAACCTTAATTTAACGTCGCCATTCCACTAAAAGGGATATGTATGCCTGAGTTTAAAGTCGTAATTTCAGATCCAAAAACTGGAAAAGCAGAGCAAGTTGAGGTAAAAGGTGAAGCCGCAGCCAAACTAGTGGGTCTTAAAATTGGGGACACATTCAACGGCGAAATAATAGGAAAACCTGGACTTGTATTGAAGATCACTGGAGGTTCTGGAAGAGCCGGAGAACCCATGAGGCCTGATGTTCATGGTGGTGTAAAGAAATATGTATTGCTATCTGGTCCTCCCGGCTTTCATCCCAGAGAAAAAGGTGAGAGAAGAAGAAAATTTGTTAGAGGAAATACTATAACTGAAGACATTGTTCAAGTAAATACAATAATAGTACATTCTGAATCATGATCCGAAAACGTGCTTTTTATTAACTGATAACTTTTACTTATATTACCCATATAAATTTAAAATAATTTTAACAAATTTTCTATTGATAAAGATAAGTATTTTCTAATTCAACATTTTATTTGAGTCCTTTGTTGTCTTTTTAATAAATTTGCAACAAAGAAAAGGGTAAATATGCGAAGAACCAAGATAAATGTTCTTGAATGCAACGTCATGATACTGTATCATGAACTCTACTTACAGCAAGAAAACTTTGAAAAATTTCTTAGTAACCTTTTACAACCGTTTGTAGATGTAATTGCATTTCTTACAGCGCTTGCCTTTGCTCTAGGAGTTTTAGGGTTTATTTTTCTGATTCTTCAAGGAGTCTTCAAATGGACTGTTGGTGGTAGTTTTGGAAGGAGCATGGCTGTTCAAACATTTATCAAGGCAGCAGAGACCTTAGCTATTATTCCTATAATCTTCTTCATATCAAGCATACTAAAGAGTATAGGTATAGAAGAGTTCACCCAAATTGCTGAAATAATGGATCAGCTCTTACAACGAGGCTGGAAACTACTTATATCCGCGCTTGGATAACGCGGGGAAATCAATGAACATATACGAAGCCACGATTATTTCTCTAGGATTTACAGCCTTTCTCTCGTATTCGGCTCTTCTCTGGACAATTGGGAAAAGAAAAGAGGCAATATACTACATATATGACGCCTTTACGATTTTGTTTTTTATCCTTATTACTCAATTAATAATGTTTTTTACAATAAAATTTGCCAATTTTATAGGAATAAATCTAACATCATTGCCAGACCGTCAGAGCTTAATTGATGCATCATATTCAATGGACCAAATAAGGCTTTATTCAGTAAACTGGATAATTGCCATAGCTAGTTTTCGAGCCGCACTTCTGTTAACCCCGTTTACATCTCCTTTCTCATATGTCCTAGGCAGTGCAACTAACTGGAGTCTAACGATATTTAACCTTTCAGCGATAATCTTTCTTTTCTATTCAATATTTACTCGAGTCTTCGCTGAAGCATATCCATATATGTTATTCTTAGGTTCAACGCTTACACCAATACCCAAGCTGAGATCTTTGGGTTCCGGCTTATTATCCGCAACAATTACATTGTCTATAGCACTATTATACATAGAACACAGAGTGAAGATATTTCAGGCATATCTTCCACTCCCACCTAGTTTTAATCCTATAGATTGGCTAAATATAGCTACTCTGGCATCCGATGCCGCGATAATTCTAACACACTTACTTGTTGAAAGTGGATTTGCATTCTCTATAGCTACTACTGTGACAATTGCACTAAGTCGTATGCTTTCTGGCGTTGCACTGATGGTGAAAACCACAATATGATTCCGAAACTTTTTTTCCTAATAATAGCATTAGCGATTGTATATTTTTTAGCTAAATTCGTCTATGAATATTTAATTAGAAAAAGATTATCATTAGATACTTTAGTTAAAGATATTCTTATAACCATATTTTTTTCAATTATATTATACTTTTTAATAAATCCAAGTGATATATTACTAAAATTAAACATAAACCCATCACTATTTGACGCCAACTTTGCACTGGATAAACTAAATCTCTATTTCCAGCAGTCTAAGTTATATCTAGACTTTATTGTCTCTACGTCATTTTTTATAGCTATAACAGATTTAATAATAAGCATCACGGCTTTAATGTCACTTTCAGCATTGAACATCTTATCTGTATATCAATTCTATACACATCAAATCCTTGGTGTTTTAGAAAGCCTAGCCTCACTCTTAGGTTTAATAATTATAATTATACATGCTCTGACATATCTTCTAAAAATATCATTAAATCTAAAATCTATACTAGACATTTCTTTATTATCATTAATTCCTCCAAAATTCAGACATTTAGGCAAAATCATTCTCGTTTTCTACATTTTCTTATATTTTATTTTACCATTTATAGTGAATTATTCGATAAATTATAGTAATCTATCCTATTTTTCATATAACTATCCTAGTAACTTTACAGCTATAAAAGTTAGGGTAAAAGACTATACTAACAGCCCTGTATTATTGCCAGTATTACTACATTTAAAGGGAGAAAACTTTTCAAAGCATTACATTTTGAAAGTGTATGATTCAAAGCAGATCTATCTTTTTACGAGAGAATATAAAGCCTCATCAGTCTACATCTATTGGCATAATTTATCAAATAGTGGGTGCTGTTATAATAGAGAAAGTTATAGTTATTGTTATAACTGTTTTATAAGTCCAGCAACCTTAGATTTAAGAAATA
>CAZJJA010000002.1:0-51307 GCA_964546235.1 uncultured Thermofilaceae archaeon
GTTTTAACGGAAGCTCAACCATCTCACGAATCTTCTGCTTAGCCTCCTCAAGATCGCCTACATCGTCATAGGTTATGCGCGGTATGCGTCCGAGTTCGACCGGTCTTTCTAGGATTTTGAGGTGTGTTTTGTCTGTAATGATTACTGGTCCTCTCGGCTTAACATTGATGACCGTGAAGTGTATTACCTGTCCAAGGACCGGCACCTGTATTATGTCGCCCTCGATTACCGGGCGATCGAGTAAGCGCTTCTTCACATATGCCACGAAGTTGTCGTCTATAGCTAGCGTCATAGTTACGGGTGCAAGGCGTATCAGTGTGGCTGGCTTCACGTCCGCTTTTCTGACCTTGACCCTCTCGCCTATGCTTACTCCAGCGTTCTTCCTAGTCCACCCATCCATTCGTATGATACCCTTACCTCTATCCTCGGCATAGCCTGGCCATGCAACTGCCACAGTCTTCCTCTTTCCTTCAATCTCGACGACATCTCCAGCACTAATACCTAGCTTGGCCATAGCTTCCTCGTCTATTCTAACACGTCCTCTGCCTACTTCGTGCTGCCTTACCTCGAGTACCTTAAGCTCAATCTCTTCTACTTTCTTATTATCTTTGCCTTTTGGACTCACAAGAATCCCCGTTAGAAACCTACTATCCTTGACCTCTAAGTGGTATATAAAAATTAGGACTAGAAATTCGGGTGCTACGAAAGATTTAACTCTTATGTATTATTGTAGGAATGCTGTATAGGTGAGCGGCTTGAAGGTAGAGAAAGGATCATTCATACTCGTAAACTACACCGCATGGGTATTGAATGGAGAAGAAAAAGTTATAGACACGACAATCGAGGAAGTCGCGCGTGAAAACAATATCTTCAGAGAAAACAGTGTGTATGAGCCAGAACTTGTCATTGTCGGCGAGGGCTTTATACTAAAACCTGTAGAAGAGGCTCTTATAGGCTTAGAGGAAGGGGCTGAAAAAGAAATAATATTGGAGCCAGAGCAGGCTTTCGGCGTAAAGGATCCAAAGAATATAAAGGTTCTCTCTGCAAGAGAGCTAACCCGAAGAGGGATTATTCCCAGGCCGGGAGAAGAGGTTGAGATCGGCGGAAAAAGGGGAAGAATCATTCGAGTTGGTGGCGGGCGCGTAACCATAGACTTTAATCATCCTTATGCTGGTAGAAAAGTAAAGTTCAATGTTAAAATCGAGAAGATACTGACAGAAGACTCAGAGAAGATAAAGGAGTTATTCCATAGGTGGTTTAGAGGAATTTCTAGAAATGATATCGAGGTAACCTTAAAAAACAACGAAGTCGTACTAAATCTCCCCCCATCGATTCTACAGTATGAAGGAGCCTACATACTCGCTAATGGTTTTATAAGAGATGTTGAAAAATACTTCAAAGACATCAAGAAAGTCTCTCTTATCGAAAATTTTATTATTGAACGGCCTTCCGAGACCGAGAAAAGCGACGAGACCCCCTCCGAAGCCCAGTCCGAGGCACAGACTGAGGAAAAATCCGATACCAAAGCTCCTGAGAAGGAGGTTCAAGAATCTCAGCCTCAACAACAGTAAGCCCACCGTCTAGTTTAGCTATAATTTTTTTGACAAGTATCTTTTCGCCCTCAATAATGTAGGGTGGCTCGCACTTTACATTGTACTTCCTCACTTTTTCGTCCACACAATTGGCTGGTAAATTATACCTAATCGTCATTCCGGGAACAGCTAGCCTTGTATCTATGACTAGCCTCACGGGCAGTTCTTCTATCTCGACCACGTACATTTCCTCTCTAAGTAGAGGACATTTATTCTTGTGGAATCTAACCTTGACCACCTTATATCTAGCAGCAGGTCTAAGATTGCCTATACAGACATTGAAAAACCTACATTTAAGACACTTAGCCGACGCATACGGCGAAAACTCTGTTCCCTCCTTAGCCATTATCTCGGTAAGCATTGACACGGTTCTTCTAGGCATCCTTGCCACCCGTGCTGAAAGTAGATATTATTTGAATCACAGGCTATAGATATATATTGTTGTTATGATGCCTTGAATTGGGTTCTGGTGAATAATTATGTATAGCGACGTTAACATCAATCGAAAAAACGAGATTCTAAAAAAGATATTTAAAGGAACGACAACAGTAGGATTAGTCACTAAGGACTTCGTTGTCTTAGCTGCCGATAGGCGTGCGACAAGCGGATACTTTATTGCTAGCAAACGGGCAAAAAAGATCCTAGAAATAGATGATCATATTGCAGTGACCATTGCTGGAGCGGTTGGCGATGCGCAACAGTTGGTTGACAGACTCAGGGCAGAGGCCAAGCTTTATAAAATTGATAATAACGAGCCAATACCTGTTAAAAACATAGCTACACTAGCATCAGTGATACTCTTCCAATATAGACCGATACTTGTCGTTCAAATGCTAGTTGGGGGTGTGGATAAAAGCGGACCATCAATCTATGCGATAGACTGGCTGGGGACAGTTACCAAGGAAAAGTATGTTGCTACAGGTTCGGGCACACCATTCGCTATAGCAATCCTTGAGACGGGATACTCTGAGGATATGGACGAAGAGGATGCAGTAAAACTTGCTATTAGAGCTGTCAGAGTGGCGATTCAGAGAGACCCTGGTAGCGGCGAGGGTGTAGATGCTGTAGTGGTTCGTGAGAGTGGAGTAAAGTTTATTAAAGGAGAAGAAGTCTCGTTTTAATAGACTCTTTGTCTAATTTTTAGCTAAAAAGAATAAGAGTTTTAGACTGGTGAAATGTAATTGGAAACTCTTATAAAAGCAGCTGCAGAGATAAGGAAAACAATATTTTCGCTCATTCCACCGTCCGTAGAAATAACCAAAGTCGATTTTGAAGGACCAAAAATCGCGATATATACGCGTAAGCCACAGCTATTTATAGAAAACAATGGTGAGCTGATCAAGAAGGTTGCCAAGGCTGTAAAAAAGAGAGTCATTGTTCGAGGAGACCCACAGTCGCGAATGTCCGAAAAGGATGCTCAAGAATACATTATTTCGATTATCCCGAAGGAAGCTGGTCTGAAAGATATTTACTTCAACCTCGTAACAGGTGAAGTAGAATTAGAACTCCTATATCCCGAAAAGGTTTCCAGCGAAATCTTGTACCAAATCCTTTCAAAGACCCTTTGGCACCCAAAACTCATTAGAAAACCTCCAATTAGTAGTAGGACAATTAGGGAAATTAGAGAACTCTATAGATCGTATTCGGCTGAAAGACTTAAGTTCTTGCACGAGCTCGGGTATAGGATCTATAGAAAACCTCTCTTTGAAACAAAATATGTCAGAATAACAGCTCTCGGCTCGTTTAGAGAAGTTGGAAGAAGTGCCATACTTATACAGACTCCTGAATCCAACATTCTATTAGACGCGGGAATAAAGCCTACATCCAACGGCGACGAGCTGCCATATTTTGACCTCCCGGAATTCGACATAAGCAACTTGGATGCAGTCATAATCACTCATGCACACTTAGACCATTGCGGAATTCTACCCTACCTCTTCAAGTATGGCTACAAGGGTCCCGTATACATGACAGAGCCTACCCTTCACCTATCCAAGCTCCTTTATGAAGACTATATCAAAATAGCTGAGAGAGAGGGTAGAAAAGCTCCCTACACTATGCGAGATGTAGCTTCAACGATACTCCACACATATACACTAGGGTATAACGAGGTCACCGACATAGCGCCTGATGCGAGGCTTACCTTTTACAGGTCGGGACATATTCTCGGTTCTGCCCTAGCACATATTCACATAGGTGATGGGTTAATCAACATAGTATATACAGGAGATATAAAATACGCAAAAACCGTCCTATTGGATCCCGCATACACCAGGTTTCCCCGTGTAGAAGTCCTCATTATAGAATCAACATATGGTGGACATAACGATAATTTACCCAACGAGATGGAGGCCCAAATGCAGCTTTCCGAGATAGTCTTGAACACAATTAGAAAAAACGGCATAGTGCTGATACCCGTGTTGGCAATAGGAAGAGCACAGGAGATTCTATTAACACTATTAGATCACATAAAGAAAAAGATACTCCCTGAAATCCCAATATTTATTGAGGGCATGATTGATGAAGTTTCTGCCGTACATACAGCTTACCCCGAATATCTCTCCCAAAGAATAAGAGAAATGATCTATAACGGAGAAAACCCGTTCACAATGAGCAACGTACACATAGTCAAAGGAGAAGATAGAGAAGAAATTGTTAACGAGCGCCCAGCCGTGATATTAGCTACATCGGGAATGCTCACAGGCGGTCCTGTACTCGACTATCTGAAACTTTTGGCTAGCGATGAAAACAGCAGTCTAGTCTTTGTCAGCTACCAAGTCGAAGGTACGTTAGGAAGAAAAATCCTTCAGGGTCTGAGAAAACTAACATTTACCGACATCCAAGGAAAGATGATAGTAAAGGAACTTAAAATGAGTGTATATCGCGTAGAGGGGTTCTCTGGTCACAGTGATAGAAGACAGCTATCCAGGTATCTGCGACATATATCCCCAACACCTAAAGTAATAATACTCAATCACGGCGAGAAAACGAAGATCAGTGAATTCAAGGGTTTCATAGAGGGTTATTTGAAGAAAAAGTTTAACCTCAACTTTGAAGTGCTGGCACCGAAAAACATGGAGACCGTTAGACTACATTAGATATTCAAGAATATTTCCCAGAGCTCGTCTCCAGCATAATGAATATTCTTTATAGCTTTCCCTTTTCTAGATGTAGCGATATGTTCTGAAGACATCAATGCTTTTCCTACGGCAAAAATTCTTTGCTTCTCTTCCTCAACAACGAGAACTTTGTCATTTTCGCTAAAACTTCCTTCAATTTTTGTTATTCCAGGAACCATGACGTCAGCTCCATTTAAAATGTGTGGAACTGCACCTGCGTCGACAAACACTTTAGGTAATTCAGGTACAAATCCTAGCTTATATATTAGCAAGAGTGTCGGATAGATCTCCTCCTTATAGATGAAAAAAGCTGGCACATCATCTATAATGATTACATTCTCAACATCCTTGTGTCTAAGTCTAGCCGCTTCGACTTTTTTAGATTCAAGTACAAGTGATGCCACTCTCTCGCCTAGCTGTTCTCTGATACTTGACGCGATCTTTTTCTTATCCTTCTTGCTCATCACGTACCTCGATACCAGCAACGATTTCCGGTCCGACACGGCTAACACCTTCAACAAGATAATAAGATACAACTCCCTCTTTATCTACAACAGCCATAACCAGCTCCCTACCACTTTCAAGAGCCCTCCTAAACATATCCTCGAAGACTATAAACCCAAGCCTAGTCCCTTCTTTTACAATTCTTACAAGCATACGTCTTACCCTGTTTTTCTTTTTCCAGTCCACCATCAGTTCCAAAGGATCGATTCCAGGTTTCACGATAAGAGCCCTATTCCTTAAATCAGCGTAAACATTTAATATCGTCCAGAAATCGGGATTCTCCCTTAAACCCATACCCACGAGATCTTTGAAGCCGAGGTTTTTTCCGTCTTCGGTCTTAACTTTTATGAATCCTCTATAAACCATGTATGCGGCTTCAACCATTGTTAGATAAAGCTTCTCCTCCTTTAGAAAACCGTATCCTTTTTGATATAGAAAATCCACAGCCGACTTATCCCCTATTACTATGAAACCTTCCTTTAGTATACCTATAATCTCATCATCAGACATACTCGAGAAAGGATAAAAAGAGTAAAAATATGTTTTGCCAGAAAAAGCGGGCTTATATAAACATGTTTACGATATACAGTGCCGCTGGTAACAAAAGATTGTCCACGTCCGAGGGACTAACAGCCTCTACTATTACTGCAATAATTCCCAAGACTATTAACTTGTACAATTCTTGGAGAGAGGGGAATGTGTAGAATACAAGCAAATAGAGCAATAGTGATCCAAGAAAGCCTGCTATGAAAACTGCAATAGACCCTTCTATACTCTTCTCTCTACCGAGCAATTTGTACTTGTGCTTGCCCCACTTCTTTCCAATATAAGGAGCTATGCCGTCACCCCATCCGAGATAACCCATTATTACTACTCCAATACATTTCATGAACAAAAATATACCGACAAACTCCATTGCCAGCGTGAAGAAAAGTGGTCCTTTAAGAAGTTCTTTAGGATCGCCTGTTCTTGTCATTGTCTTGACTGCTGGATCGTCGGGTGAAGCTTTCAAACCTTTGGTGATGAACAGGATCGACCATAGCACGGCCACGCTTATGTTGAAGATGTAGGACCAACCGTCGCTAGGGTCGAGCAGAGGCCAGACCCATATCCAGCTTCCAGCGGCTATATGAATAATCTTTCTGGAAAGGTCTGGAGGGAATCCTTTGTCAACCAGCTTGTTCATAATGGCTATGATTGTGTTTATGTAGATAAAGGGTAAGAAAATGCCTATTACGGCGTTCCATACTGGTACTGGAAGGATTATCGCTTTCATTGTGTATACTTAACAATTGTAAACTTTTTAGTTTTTCCTCTAAGAGCGTTTTTAAGATTATCCTTTTTCAATCCATTGAGAACCCACATTTCACCTCCGTTAGCGAAGAAATCTTTGTGAAGAAGAGCCTCTTTTAGCTTACCTTTCATTCCTCCAGTAACGTCTATTGGTGATGAGCCGCCTACACCTGATATGATTTTTTCGAGCTCATCAATGGTTAGCAAGGGTATTAGTTCCCCACCGAGATATTCTTTAGATGAATATATTCCGTCAACATCTACTAGAAAGATTACTTTGCTGGCATCAAACTTTTTGGCAAGCTCGAATGCAATCTGGTCTCCTGAACACACTGATAGTTTAAACCTGTCGTCTTCCTCTGCAACCATGTCGCCAGAAAGTATCGGGACAAATCCTATCTCAAAGAATCTTTTAATTGTATCCGTGTAGAAGTTCTTTATTCTCCACCCTGATTGATAGATTAGAGAGGAAGGATAAAACATTACTGCCGGAACACCTGCTTCTTCTAGAGCCTTTAAAATCTTCGACCTTATAAGCTCATTCACCCTGTTCTGCGTGATTGTAAGTCCTAGAAGCTTTTCCTTACTATCTATGCCTTTATGCAACCCATACTTTCCAACGAGCATATGACCCACAGTTCCAACCCCATGGGTTAGGAGAATCCTGTATCCATCGTCCAAGAGTTCACGTATGTTAGATGCAATATTTTTTAGAACGTCTTCACGCACATCAAAGCTCATCGACTTCTTGTCTGTAAGGATGGACCCTCCTATTTTCACTACAATTGTTTCTTGCATATCATTTTTTATGCACTAGACTGTCTTAAAAGCGGGTCGGATGGGCTTATGTATGAATCTCCTCACATTAAACATAGACATGGTGCTCCAAAACATGTGAAATTTGCTCTAATCACTGTCAGCACTTCAAGATATTATGCTAAAAAAAGGAACGAAAATATAGAAGATGTTTCTTACCAAGTTGCACAATCACTCATTAGAGAAAAAGGGTACTCCATAACAATCTACAAAATTGTACCAGATAATTCAAGAGAAATCTTAAAGACAATAACTGAAATCTTAGAGAGAGATGACGTTGACGTTATCATAACCATGGGAGGTACTGGTCCTGCACCTTCTGATATTACAATTGAGACCCTGAGACCATTGTTCGAGAAAGAGCTTGAAGGGTTTGGACAAATATTTCGGCTTCTAAGTTATCAAGAAATCGGGTCTGCAGCATTTCTCTCAAACGCAACCGCAGGAATAGTTAGTGGAAAACTTATTTTTTGTCTTCCAGGCTCTCCGGGAGCCGCGAAGCTTGCCTTTGAAAAACTTATACTGCCCGAAGTCGGACATATACTAGCACTCATGAGGAGTTGATGAAAATGTCTTCTGATATACGGATGGTAGACATCGGGGCAAAAAAGGACGTGGAGAGAATAGCTGTAGCTAGAGGATCAATACGATTACGACCTGAGACGATAAAAGCGATCCTTGAGGGAAGAGTCCCTAAAGGGAACGTTTTTGCGGTGGCTAGGCTTGCGGCGATTCTCGCAGTTAAAAAAACGTGGGATATAGTGCCTCTCTGCCACCCAATACCAATCACGTCTATTGACGTTAGCATAACTCCGAGTGAAGAAAGGATAAATGTTGAAGTGAAAGTAAAGACTGTTGCAAAAACAGGTGTGGAGATGGAGGCTTTGACCGGAGTTTCTGCTGCACTCCTGGCAGTCTGGGACATGGTCAAGGCTTTGGAAAAGGATGAGCGTGGACAATATCCGTTCACGTGTATTGAGAAAATTGAGGTCGTCTCAAAGGTAAAAAGAGAAATCTAATTTTTTGTGGCCTTTCTTTCTACCCTCTTTCCATCTCCAAGAATCCAATATTCTCCATCTTCTCTCTTTTCAAGCTTCCATACATATGCTTCATGTTTTACTCTTTCCAGCAATGATGCAAGACCTTCAATAGCCTCTTTTCTGCTTGGAGAAATTACCGAGATAAACAGCACAGGTTCGCCCGGCACTGCTTCGCCCCTCTTATGGTAGATAAACGCGTCAGAGAAACCTATCTTTTTCTTCTCTTCTTCAATGATTTTGCCTAGACTTCGAGAGGAATATGGTTCATATGTTTCGTAGAAGAGAGAAAAAACCTTCCTACCGTTAACGACTCCTTTTACTCTCCCTACAAAAACTGTTACAGCACCTATATCTTCCCCTGCTAGGGCAAGCACAGACTTAAGGAGTTTTTCAGGCTCTATTTTGTCGATAAAACCATAGTTGTCGCCTCCAGATATTGGAGGCATAATGCCTATTTCCTTGATTTGTGGGGGTATTTTTTCATCGAGATTATAGACTTTTCCGTCGATAAGGACTATTATTTCCTCGTTCTTTACCCACTCGCTCATTTTTGGATAACGCTCTACTAGAAAATGTAGAAATTCACCGACGTTTTTGATGTTCTCGCCTAGCTCGATCTGTTCTTCGGATTTACCAGTAATATCCTTAAAAATGGAAAAATATCTTACATTAACCTTCACTAAAAACCCCTTATTCTTTCTTCACAATCTCGTAGATAAAGTATCTACCCATCTCTACATCTTCCAAATAGACGAACTCTCCCTGAGCATGTATATTGGTACCGAACCTTATCGTTCCAAAAGCCAGCACATCCATACCGTATGCATCAAAATGTGATCCATCGTTTCCGCCAAGCTCTGCGGCAACTCCAGGTTCACCTTCTAGGCCAGCCCGTTTATAGGCTTTTTTAGCGGCCAAAACAGCTTCATTGATGAATTCTTCGTTTTTCGCATACCATCCTTTCTGTTTTGCAACGACTTCTAAGTTTCCATTTATACCGAGCCTCGCTACGGCAGACGAGAGGAATGAATAAAGCTCGTTTATTGCCTCCTCCACGTCTTCTTCTGGAAGCAGTCTCATATCAAATCCGGCCCAAGCCTCACCTGGGACTCTGTTATGTTTTTCAGCCTCGGTTTCCGGCAGTTTTAATATGTTTACTGTGAATCGCCCCCAAACGTAGGGTATAGGGCTTCCCGGTGGAGAAGGCAGCTTTGAAAGCTTGGCGAACCTGGACGATTTGTACACAAAAAACTCGTTTAGAAGACGTACAAGATCCTCAGCAGCATTACGTGTTGTATGGGGATATCCAGCATGACCCGCCTTACCTTTAACCTTTATCCAGCCTTCTACTACGCCACTCGCACCGATCGAGACGTATTCTGACCCCGCATCAACTATCACAACTCTGTCCCACCTATACCCTTTCTCTAAGAGAAGCTTTATTCCGGTACCCCCGACCTCTTCATCACCTGTGACAACTACTACTGGATTATACTTTAGCTCGGCTTTCTCTTCCAATAGATCGACAAGAGCACCTATACTTGCCACAATAGCCGACTTGTCGTCCGCCGCACCTCTACCGTACATTTTACCATCCTTCACTACAGGCTTGTAGGGGTCAATCTCCTCTCCATCGACAATCCATGGACCCTTTGCTGGTACTACATCGTAGTGGGATACAAAGGCCATAGTAGGCTTGTTCTGAGGAGCTTCAGGTAGAGTTATGATTAGGGTTGGAATCTCTCCATTCAGTAAATCTATTTGTTCAACATTTAGTCCATGGCTCTTGGCCATTTCTGCTACAGCTTCTGCAGCTTCCCGATAGTTTTGCCTTATAACCTTGTTTTTCTCATATCTGGCTTCAGAAGGAATCTCTACAAGCCTCTTCAAATTTTCGACAATATCAAACGGCATAATGGTATACCACTGAATATAGACTCTTTTATGGAAATAAATTTACGCTCCTAACTATAAACCTAGACCTATAGCCTTATAGACATACCCCAGACTTCTAACCTTCT
The DNA here is from genome assembly GCA_964546235.1 of uncultured Thermofilaceae archaeon. Classification (GTDB taxonomy): domain Archaea; phylum Thermoproteota; class Thermoprotei; order Thermofilales; family Thermofilaceae; genus JALVKT01. The sequence goes on from CAZJJA010000002.1 coordinate 10,386, forward strand.
CAGGGTCAAGCAGTCTTCTTCCGTCAACTATCGCCTTAACTTGGACTTTCTTCTCATAAATCATTTCAGCAAACTCCGGATACCCTGTAAGAATCACGGCAACATCCACGTTATCGCCTTTCCATCGAGGAACATTAAATAGTTTGCCGAGATCCTCATCTGTTGCGATAGGATCATACACGAATAATTCAGCTCCCATTTCTCTAAGTTCCTTTATAACCCTAAAAGCGGGAGAGTTATAGTATTCCCTAATATGAGGCTTATATGCTACACCAACGATTAACACCTTTGAACCTCTGACAGGTTTTCCAATCTCATTAAGCGCCTTTACCGTGAGCAATACCGTATGCAAAGGCATATTCTCGTTCATCCTTCTAGCCGCATCCATTAATTGTAGGCTAATTCGATTTTCCAATGCATCATAGAGAACAAATCTAATATATACTGGAATACAGTGCCCACCAACTCCTGCACCTGGAACGTGTATGTGACTATATGGCTGTGTATTAGCTACACGAATTGCTTCCATAACATCAAATCCTTTCTTTTCAGCATAAATTGCCAGCTCGTTTGCCAAGGCTATATTAACGTACCTGTAAACACCCTCGAAAACCTTCACCGCCTCCGCGGTAATGCTACTCTTTACCTTTATCACACCCTTTGAGTTTATCATCTCATAGAAGGCTCCTACAGCCTCCAAAGTCCTCTCGTCGTCGGCTCCAACAACCTTGAAATAGCTTCCAGTAATATCCTTTATCATCCGCCCACTCATTGTCCTCTCTGGCGCATGCGCTACACCAAAATCTTCCCCACACTTTAATCCAGTCCTTTCTTCTAATATTTTGGCAATCCTTCTGGTAGTCCCGATAGGCAGAGTTGTTTCTATAATAACAATATCGCCTTTTTCCAGTCCAAGAGAAATCTTTTCTACAACATCGAAGATAATGTCAAGTTTTGGTTTTCCGATAGAGTCTACTACTACCGGGACAATTATTATGTACACGTCACCTTTCTTGACCGCTTTTTCCCAGTCAGTTGTAGCAATAAGTTTTCCTTCCCCGACAACTCGAGAAAGTAGTTCCCCCAATCCAGGCTCATTTGGTAGCGGATTTTCGCCGTTGTTTATCCTCTCCACTAATCTCTCGTTGATATCCACGCCAATAACTCTAGCTCCCTTAGATGCAATTACGGCGGCTAAAGGTAGGCCTAGCTTTCCCAGGCCAAAGACTACTACATTTATTTCTCCGTTTTTGAAAGCCTCCTTTATAGCATGCTTATCAACATATAGGATCTTCATCTTTACTTTCAGAATATATTCTAGGAGTAGTATAAAATACCAATCGCACCAAAAATAGACATAGGTTATTATGGAAAATGTCTTGTCAAATGTTTTATACAGTGTTGAAAGCGAGCTTAAAAGTGTTGAGAGAAAAATAAGATATAGTGCCGAGAAGATAGAGGGAAAAGCTCTAGACAATATTGGATTCATAGATGGGAGTGTCGTATCTGACGAGAGGCGGGGAGCTGTTTTTTCTGTCTTCTCTGTTGCCTCTATAGTCTATGATAACAATAAGTATTCACTGGCTTTACCTGGTTCCAAAAGACCCATCTTCCACATTCTGATTCCTAAAAGCTATAGTGAGTCTAGATCCGCACTATTAATGAGAATACTCGAGTTAACCGAGGCGCTTCGACAGGTTCATTCTGGCATCAATACCGTATGTATGGACGGAAGCTACCTAACACTACTTCTAACCGGATACGGTTATATAAACGAGCTATATACCGAGCTGAGAACAGCCATTTCTACCGATGAAGCTTCTGCCATCACAGATATGCTGGAAAAGATAGGACTGCAACTAATCGATGATATCTCAAAAGATCTTGTTGAGCTGAAAACTGGTATTCCTTCAACAGTCTATGGCTTCTTTACGTCTTTCCTAGAGAAGATATCTGCCCATATAGATTCTGCGCTCAAATCTATCGAAGAAGAGTTTGGTAGGGAAAGGATTGTTCCCGTGCTCATAGATTATATTTCGGCGTATCTTGAACTAGTGCCCTTCTTCTATATATCAGGTCTACTCTTGCAAAAAGCAACGATCGATGGGTTAAATCTTGTCTGGATTTCAAAGGAAAGCAATAGTAGGTTTCTAGCTAAGCTTTTTGGGCTTAGGGGGTGGATCAACGACTTGGTGCTCATCGACTCGGCCTGGCGTGGTCTAGAAAACGTGTATATGGTTTTTGAAGATGCGACACCTGTTTCAAAGCCGAGATATCCTGTGGCTCCCAGAAAGCTTTTAGATACTGTGTATAGATGGAATAGATACCTTATCATCTATTCCAAGTTTTCAAGATTCTCACCTTCTCTCCAGTTATCTTTTCCAAAAGAAACACCAGCCGAAGACTCGTTTGAGGATATTCTATACACGTTATCTCAAATATCTGAAAAAAAGACAGGATATCCGAAGCCTCTAAACTATGTACATAACTTGGCTGTCTTGAACCCTGAGGTGGCTAGAATAGTAGCAGAGAAAATCTGGAGAACAAGCTCTGGACTTCAACGGTCCATTATGGCACCAGCTGGTAGAGTTCAAGTAGGATTGAGATAATAGAAATGGTGAAATGGCATGGAGGGCGAAGAAAACTATATCGGAAGAGTTGTTGGAATCTATGGCAGAAACCTTCTAAGAATAGCTGTTAGTGACGAGAAATTACATCTAGTAGCAAAGCCTGGCACTTATCTGAAATTGGGCTCTGTGGACGGCTCAACCCTTTATGCAATGGTTATGGGCTTCAATCTTATAGATGAGCTCTACAGAAAAGGGAGAATTGTAGAAGAAATAGAAGGTTATCTCAACATAGCATTTTCGCGCAATGAGGTTTCGGCTATAATTGTCGGATACCTCGACAACGGGATAATCTATAAGGGTGTAAAATCACTACCCCGTCCAGGAGAGAAAGTATATCTAGCCGAGACAAAGGAGCTTCAGGAAATCATGGGCCGAGGCGAGCTAGAAATAGGAACACTTTCCTATAACCCGGAAGTTAAATTCAGCCTCTACACGAACATGCTAGCCTCGAGACACATGGCAATCCTTGCAATGACTGGTGCTGGAAAATCAAACACGGTAGCCGTGCTTTTAGCACAACTCGCCGAAAAGATGAAATTTCCCAGAATCATAGTAATAGATACACATAGCGAGTACGTTCCCCTCCAATCACTATTTCCAGATAAAGTCAGAGTCTTTACTCCAAGTGGTAGAATAAAGAAACTTGTAGAGGCTCGCTATGGAGTTTCGCCAAGTCCCTTGGAAATACCGTTATGGACTCTGGGCTTTAACGAGATCATTGGTCTTCTTAGACTTCCATATCAGGCGACAAAACAGCAGCTCTATCTCCGAAACACACTCCAAGAGATCCGAAGAAAAAGGTGGAATAACGCGTCAGCAGACGATCCAATATATTTCTCTATACAAGAGCTAAAAAAAGCTGTAACCGACATGGCGTCTAGACACCAATCCGACAGATCTGCTATAGATCTGCAACTAAAGGTTGACAACCTAATAGACAACCCAGATCTCTACTTCATAACACAACCCGAGATAAGCGAAGAGATATATAGAAAAATAGAATATGACGAACCCTATAGGAGCGGAAAAGCCTTCGTTAGAATCTATGAAAGACTGTTCTCGCCAGGCATAAACATTATTGCTCTAGGAGGGCTGCCCAGCGAAGTCCAGATATCTACAGTTTCAACAATACTGAAAGCTATCTGGCGTATAGTTAACGCGTATTCTCAGGCAGGATCAAAGCTCCCACTTTTCATAATTGTTGAAGAAGCACACATATACTCGCCAAGAGACAGAGAGAATCCGTCAAAAGAAATACTTGAAAAGATTGCTAAAGAAGGGAGGAAATTCGGCATAGGCTTGGGAATAGTAAGCCAGCGTCCAAGAGAACTTTCACCGACATTACTGGCACAGTGCGGCACTCTTATAGCGTTACGTACGTCAAACCCGGAAGATCAGAGACATATCTTGAACAGTATGGAAGAAGTTATGACAGAACTCATCCAAAGCCTCTCTGGGCTAAGCGTAGGAGAAGCGATAGTCTCTGGACCGTCTGCACCTCTTCCAGCAATAGTGAAGATATACAATTTCCAAGAAATATACAACGTGGAGTTAGGTGGGAAAGACATCAACTGGACAAAGGAATGGAACAAAGAGCCAGAAGAGACAGATATATTGCCCTTCCTATTTACACATGAAGAAAGAAGACTGTTCGAAAGAAAACAGGAGGGGCTAGACAAGTTCTTCAAATAACCTTTTTACTCCCTCTACTACGCTTTCTGCAACAGTTATTTTTGATACTGGAGACGGCACAGTGTCTGTTGCAATAACTTCCTCAACGCCAGAAAATAGGAGCCTATCCAATGCGCCTTTCACCATTACTGCATGAGTACATACTGCATAGACCTTTCTGGCGCCATGTTCTAAGCTGTGCTTAGCGGCTAGAGACATTGTACCACCTGTACTGATTATGTCGTCAACAATGATTACATCTCTATCTTTGACATCAAGTTCTTTTGGCAAGGCTCTAACTTCTCCCGTAACCCTATCCCTCTCTTTTACAATGTAGTCAAAGTCTGCACCAATATACTCTGCAACCTTACCAGCCCTGTCTAAAGCACCTTTATCGGGAGCCAAAATTACGGGATTAAATGTTTTTCCTCTAAAATACTCTGCAATCTCCCTATAAGGGACAACGTTTATGGAGGGTATACTAAGCCATTCCTCGAGCACCGATGGTTTGTGAAGATCCACCGTTAGCAACGCGTCAACTCCCGCGGCTTCAAGGCTTTTCAGCACAACCTTTATGCTGATGGGTTCTCCTTCTAGGAAACGCTTATCCTGGCGCGCATAGGCCATATAGGGTATCACAGCAAGCACGGTATCTGCGCCGACTCCCTTCAAAGCATCTATAGTCAACATTAGTTCCATCAATCTTTTTTCCTGAGGGAAAAAGAGCGAGTGGACAATTATTGCTGCTCCTTCCGGTTTTTCTGGAACTCTAACGTACGTCTCGCCGTCTGGAAAAGTCTTTTTTTCAACAAAAATGAGCCTGTCTTTGAGCATTCTAGCGATTCTTGCAGCCAAACCATTACCAGCATCTAGCGTGTATACTGTCATTCCGCCATAGAAAGAAGGTTCTCAAATAAGTGGTTATCGACAAAAGCTCCCCTCTAAATCTCTCCAGACAACATTGCATAGTATATTTGTCCTGTTGATATACCACCGTCACTCGCTGGAAGCCTTTGGGGAAGTACGACGTTCTCTTTTCCAAAGATTTCTCTAAGACTTTTGATGATTATAGTGTTTACAGCAGCACCACCGGATACTAGCACCTTTTTTGCTCCCTCCTCCTTAGCCACTATGCCAAGCCCGCGAGCTAACTCATATTGTACAGTATACGCTATATCCCGTAGACTTAAGCCGTCGAAACCTCTTTCTAGCAAGCTTAAAAAGAACTCCTTTGTCTGAACTACACCGTCTTCCCATTCAATGGTTAGCCCCAGATGGTTTCCGCCGAGCCCAGCAGCCTCCAACCTGATTGCAGGTTCTCCCTCATAGCTCCTTTCCCAACAAACCCCTAACAGGGCAGAAAAAGCATCTAGAACGCGTCCAATACTAGACGTTTTAAGGTTATTGCTTGCCTGGTGCAACGCTATTTTAAGCTCTACATTCCCTCCAGGAAGTTTATCGCTCAATCTATACTTCCTGCTGATCCGTAATGCCTCATCCATCCCATATATCTCATATAAAATCCCAGCAACAATTCTGGCTGGATATTTCGTAGCCCTATCGCCGCCAGGCATGGGAATATATTCTAGATGTCCGAGTCTTTCGTAGCTTCCATCTTCACCTATATATAACACTTCGCCGCCCCAGATCATCCCATCATCTCCATACCCTATACCGTCTATCGCGATGCCGTAAGCTTCTTTGAGGTCGTTTTCTGCCATTACTGAAGCTATATGTGCGACATGGTGTTGCACCCTGTAAACGTCGCTACCACACTTTGATGCTAGTTCTCTTGCAAGTATAAGGGAAAGATAATTGGGATGCTTGTCAGCTATAATTTTGGACTCACAGATATCTATTCCATAGTTCTTTATGAGAAAATCAATAGCCTCCCGAAGATAATCCAGAGTCTCGATGTTCTCAACGTCACCGATATACTGGGTAGGTATAATATACTGTTCAACGCCAATCGCTCCAGCATCGTTGAGCATAGCTCCCACGGCGATTGCTGGTCTCTCAAGTTTTCTCCACACTTCTATCCATCGAGGCGCATAACCCCTGCTTCTTCTAAGGAACATAGGTGTTCCGTCGGTGAACCTAACAACACTATCATCTGCCCTGTTAACGATTCTCCTGTTATGTGTTAGAAAAAAGTCTGCAATATCTCCTAGCTTCTTTAGTGCATCGTCCAAGTCTTTTGATATAGGATAGCCGCTGATATTCCCACTGGTCATTATAAGAAACTTGTCACGTGTCTCATTAAGCAAGAGATAATGTAGCGGGGTATAGGCCAGTATTACGCCAAGCGTGTCAAGCCCGGGAGCCACTTCCTTTGAAACCTCATAGCTTTTTCTAGGTAAGACAACGATAGGTCTAGCAGAGCTTGTCAACAGGTCTTCAGCTTCTTCAGTAACATATACAATCTTCCTTGCAACATTGAGATCCAATGCCATTATTGCAAAGGGTTTTCTGCTCCGTTTTTTGCGTCTCCTTAACTCCTTCACGACATCATCGTCGGTAGCAAGAGCGGCTAGATGAAAACCCCCAAGTCCTTTAACTGCTACAATATAACCTTCATCGATAAGCTTGGCTGCTTCACTTATCGGATCTCTACATCTTATCGGAGCTCCATTTCTATCAGTAAGATATAGCTGAGGACCGCACTGTGGACAAGATATTCCCTGTATGTGAAATCTCCTGATAAAACCAGGGTCACTATACTCTTTTCTGCAATCTTCACATAAGGGAAAGAACTTCATTGACGTATTTTCTCTATCGTAGGGAGTATGTTCAATAACCGTAAACCTCGGTCCACACCAGGCACAACTATGAAACGGATACCTATACCAACGCGAAGTAGGATCCAATACTTCCCGAAGACAATCATCACACATTCCAAAATCTGGCGGTATCATGGACAACTTTGTCTTTACGGTCCCGCTTCTCTTGATCTCGAAATCAGCGAAACCCCACGGCTTGACCCACTCAATTTCGATTTTGTCTAGCTCTGCTGCTCGCGGTTTTTCGTTCTTCAGTTTTTCGATAAAAGAAATTATGCTCTTTTTCTCGCCTTCTACCCATATTTCTACTTCCGAGCCTCCTAGATTCTGCACATAGCCTTTCAGACTACAATTTTTCGCTAATCTATAAACGAATGGCCTAAAACCGACCCCCTGAACGATCCCTGTCACTCTGATACGGGCGGCTTCCAGCATGATACTACAATCATAACCTTCTGTTCCAGAAAATATAAAGGTTGATCGTATTTGATTGTTGATAAAATGTTCGATCCAAACTATGCGGCAAAAATAACGTTACTCTTGTCTAAAGAACCCAGGTTCACAGGCACGCCCGGGGAAGAAAGAGCTAGAAAAATAATAGCAGAAGAATTTGAAAAAATGGGATATGTACCACAAACTGAACATTTCTCTACGAAGATATACAAGATAAACAAGGTTAGTCTCGAATCCATAGCTCCCTACAGAAAAGAATACGAGGTAAGTGCTGTTGGGTTTAGCGGAACAACCCCTGACGAAGGTGTTACCGGAGACCTCGTATACATAGAGAATACTTGTAGAGCACTGATACCAGAAAAGGATGAGTGGATAGGTCTCGTGTCCACGCGTCCAAGCAAGGAGGAATGGAAGTTTTTAGCCGGAAAAGCCTCAGCTATCATAATCGCTGAGGGAAACCCTTATCGCCACCTATCCCGAGTAAGCATACCTTATGAATGGCGTGAAAAATTTGGCAACCTTCCAGCCGTCTATGTGAAATTCGATGATGCATTTGAACTCCTCAATGTAGAAAAAGTTAGGGTTGTTCTAGAGCAAGAGATTGTGGATACAACAGCCTATAATGTTGTGGCAGAAAAAAGAGGTTACAAGTATCCCGAAGAGATAGTATTAGTAACCGCCCACTATGATAGTGTTTACGGAGTTAAGGGCGCTGTAGACAATGCGGGTGGAACTGCATTTGTTTTAGCTCTCGCAAAGGCTCTATCTAATGCTAGGGTAAAGAGAACTGTTAGGTTCATCCTTTTCTCGGGCGAAGAACTAGGACTGAGAGGTTCCCTAGCCTACATTGAACGACATAAAAAAGAGCTGGAAGATATCAGGCTTGTAGTGAACTTGGACGTTCACGGCGGTATGCCGGGGTTTAACAGTGCCATTGTGACTGGGCCGAAGAGTCTTTCCAGCTATGTTGAATCGCTTTCCAAAAAAATTGGAGTAAACATGAAAGTAAACAATGACATAATGAGTAGCGATGGGACATCGTTCGCCTGGAAAGAGATACCTGTGGTCAACTTCTACAGGTCGAGTGGTGCTGGCGTAGATATGCATACAATTCGTGACGATGAAAGATATATCCACCCGAAAGCCTATGAGCTTTTAGGAGAAATCGTATACAGGTTCTTGGTTGATGTTCTTAACGCCGAGGAATTCATGTTTCCAAAACAGATACCTGATGACCTGAAGAAAAAAGTAGAGGAATACTTTAAGAAACGCTTGGGAATAGTAGAGGACTGAAACTATTTTCTCCTAAGCTTTTTTATACCTCCTTTAAGACTGTAAGCCTTATATCCCAATCTCCTAAGGAAAAATGCTGCCTCCCTGCTAAGAGCTCCTTCATCGCACAGGAACACGTAGGTTTTATTTTTGTCTAGCCTAACTGGTTTTTCGAAAACTTCGTCGAAATCCATGTGAATGCTCCCTTCTAGATGCCATTTCATGTATTTTTCTTTAGGACGAAGATCTACTACTAGGGCTCCTGGAGGAATTGTCTCTATGTCGACGGTGCTGACATCTTCGTCTAATGATATCTTTCTCACATCGATTATCTCAGCATTAGAGATAGCTTCATACAAAATATCCACCCCTACCTTTTTCTCCTCCTCTTCGATTTCCTTCGGATTAGTATGTGTAGCAGGCCTTACGGTGAAGGCGCCACAGTATTCCTTTACCAGGCTAGAGTATTCATATGTACCAATTTCTCTTGCTACCTTTACGATATCATCTTTGTCAAATCCGATGAGAGGTCTGAAGATCTGCATTTTTATAGCAAGGCTTGAGACATACAGGTTTCTTAAAGTCTGAGAAGATACCTGCCCAAGACTCTCTCCCGTAACAATTGCTTCGGCTCCTACTTTTTGTGCGATTATTTCTCCAGCTCTATACATGTATCTTTTCAAAAGAACATTAAGGTAGCTTCTCTTTGTCTTCTCTCTAAGCTTTTTTAGAATCTGCGAAAATGGAATAACATATAGCTTGGGGTTGTAGCCATAACTCCACTTATCTCCTAGAACCTTAAGGACGGCCAGAACTGCCCTCTTATAGGCTTCACCACCTAGGTTGCAAAAAACATAGTGAACCTTCGCCCCCCGTCTCAACAAATACCAAGAAGCTACAGCCGAGTCGAAACCCCCTGAGAAAAGTGATACAACTTTGCCTTCGCTACCTATCGGCAAGCCTCCGTAGGCATAGATTATGTCTGTGAAAAAATATGCTCTTTTTTCTCTGACCTCGACATAGGCTGTAACCTCTGGGTTCTCTAAATCTACTCCCTTACCATACTTAAGCAGGTATTCGCCTAGTTTCTTTTCAACATCTATTGATGTAAATTCATGGACTCCGCTTCTCCGAGCTTCGACCGCAAAAACTTTTTTTGAAATCTTATCCGCAAAAAACTCTTCAGCCTTTTTTAGGAGATCTTCTAGTCCATTAAACTCAACCTCATGTGCTGGCGACAGAGATTTAATTCCGAAGACCCTCTTTAAAACGTCTATTGAATCGCGTGGCGCATAGACATAGATTCGACCCCACTCTCTTCGGATTTCAAACTGGTATCCCTCGCTTTTCAACGCGTCTTTCATGTTCGATATCAATATTTTCTCGAACTTATTCCTGGCAGATTTACCTTTGACAGTAATCTCTCCTAATCTGACAATAATTACGTCTCGTCCCATAATATCCTGTTTGATATAACAAACGCTATCCATAAATCAGGTTCGTTAAACTTTTAAAATATGGCTGAAATTGTCCTGAGCTTTGGAGAATTTGTTGGGCTTGTTATAGGTACTGTGGCTTTGATAATCTTGCTCATCATCATTACGATAGAGTATAAAAATTGGAGAATGAAGAGAGAAACAAAGAAACTAATAGTACGTGCGACATCTGAGAAATAGGCAATGAAGAACTCAGGCGGAACTGAAAGGGTGAAGACGCCCGCATATGCTGAGCTAAGATAAAATTCTATATTCGTGACTTAATATTACAAAAAGGGGCTATGACGATTTGAACCCGAAATGATTGATTTCGTGATATAGGCCGTCGCGGCCGAGCCCCTATAGAACTTCCACTTCTGTTCCAATGGCTTGTCCGGGTAATTGTTTTCTAAAATAGGCTATCACTCTTCCTCTTTTTCCGTGCTGCTTTACGATCCTTCCGATAAACTTTTCTCCCGACACAGGATGATTCCATACAACTTTTCTTCCTATTAGTCTGTGGAAGTCCTTATATCCTACTCCCTCAACTTTTATAATCATCTGTCTTGGATAGTACTTATTTCTTCCTAATCGGAAGTTGACAATCCACCCCTTCATCTTAGGGCACCAGGATTGAATTAATAAAATGGAGAAAATTATTATTTACGACTCCCGCTACAAGTGAACTACAGTAGGTCAATGTTATCCTTAAAGTCTAAGCCGTCTATCAGCCTAAGTGTTAGCTCTGCGACTTCCCTATCTATGACATTTCTAAGTGCTACGTCTTCTTCGTAAAGTTCAATGATTCTTCTCCTAAACGGTCTTTCTCCCCCCTCATCCCTTAGGTTTAAAGCTAGGAACGAGTAGTACCTAAATATGTCAGCCCATGGCAGATAGGGGTCTTTAGTACGTTCTACAAGATTCTCGTACTCTCTCAATTGTTCCTCCATAACCTTACTGTATAAGGGTCCTTTTTTCTCGATTTCTTTGCGAACATATTCTATGACTGAGTCGTAGATGTCTTCGAAGAGTTTTCTAGCCTTTGACCCTTTAGGCTGTCTTGCAAATATCTCCATTAAAAGCTCAAAGTATACTCCTGACACTTTGTATTTTAGCTTGTATCCTGTAGCCTCCAAAAGTGTTTCATAAACCCCAGGTCCTTTACCCGTCCAGGGCGTACTTCCGCTTCCACTATGGAATGAGAGAAGAGCACCATATCTTCTTGCTATAGCAGACATAATCTCAACTCTCCTATACAGCTCTTCTAGGCTCCCGCTGTAGTCTTTCTTCTTTTCAAAGCCTACATTAGGTGCAATATAGTCTACAGGGATACCACGTTCCCAGAGCTCGTTTAGGTAAAACAACATCTCTTTGGGTTCTGTCACGTGTGGTGTTTCATCAAAAGCTATTTCGATTCCAAACTCCCATGGAGTCTTTTCTTGGAAGATCTTGTAGACCCTTTCTGCTACCTCTATGCTTCTCCAATACTTGACAGCAATCCGTTTGATCTCTTCCTCTCTGAATCGGAAATTGTAGGATTTTCCGCTCTCACCTATGACAGTAAACCTTTTGTCCAAATATCTTTCAAGGATCCTTTTCCATCCATCGATGCCTTCAAATGCAGCGTCTAGATCCTTCTTGTCCATCTTGTCAGCTTCATATCTTATTAACTCACATGTATCTAGTGTATAAAACCTGATCACTCCAGTTGATACAGCCTCTTCAACTTCATCCTCAATGTACTTGAGAGCCTTATCGATATCTTCATCTGATATCTCATATTCACTTTTTACTCCTGAGATCCTTTTTACGGCAGCAATGCTTGAAACGGATACCGAAACATGATCAGCCTCTAGTTCCACGACTACACCCTCCGTGAAAGCATAGTTTGCCGCCAAGCTTAGGTACTCTTTTATAGATGTTCCCGTGTGTCCGCGTGTAATCTCGTATTTTCCTGGAGGAGCATTTATCACGTATTCAGGCGCCGTCTCTCTGCCATAAGAGAGCATTAATGTTCCAACGGTTCGTCTAAGTTTAAATGCTCGAAGTATGCCGGGCAGAAAAACATGTGGGATTCTGATACCTATTGCTGGATGGTGTACAACTCCAAGATATATGGGGGTTTTTAACGACATATCGAGAAATATAAGGTATACGACCGTATAAAGAAGTTTACAAATACCTTTAAATCTCAAACACATTCGCTAACTCTTAGTAGATAAGATTCCTCTCTCTTCTAGCTTTAAGGCGACTTTTCTCAATACGCCCCGTATAAATGTGCGGTTTTTAAGCCCACCCATTTTTATCGCCGCTTTCCTAATGCTCCCCTCCTTTGCGACTAGTCTCAATATCTCCCTTTCATATTCGTCGAGTTCTGGAAGATGTTTTAAGGCCAGCGAAGCCATTTCTTGTGGTGTTTCTCTATACTTCCACGAATAATCCTGGTCACTTATTGGTGTGTCGAATCTCCGATGCCATTCAAACTCTACGATATATACGAGAGAGTTTTCGCCCAGCCACGGATAGTGTTTCTTTAGCGTGGCAACAAGTTCCTTCCTATCGGAAAAACCGTCCATGAGTGCCTCTTCCTCTCCGAGATCCTTGACTTTCTTCCTTCTGACAGATTTTATAACGGCTAGTCCTAATACAAGCCCTCCACAGTGAACTAGAACTTTATCGCCGGGTTTTACACCTGGATTTTTTGCTCGGATCGTAACATGTTTTTTATCGCTCAAAAGAAGGTCGAGGTATTTTCGGGAAAACATTAGATGTTTTGTTTTCATGCCCCTCTTATCTCTCCAAAGTGATTGTAATTTCTGGATACTCTGGTACCTGTCTTTCTCCTTTGCCTGTTTCATGTATTATTACTTTCTCAGCCCTTATCGTACCTTTAATGTCTTCTGCTACTTTTTCAAGATAGTCACGATACTTGCTAGAGTAGATGTGTATAGCCGCTATGTTTGCGTTTAGCGCTATTTTCATGTCATGTTTTGCTCTTCTCGCTTCTGCAATAACTGCTATAGCGATGTCTCCTATCTCGGCTTCTTTATCGTTGAATTCTTCTTCGCTGGGCCAAGGCGAGGTTGTTATGCTCTTCCACTTTTCCTTTCCTTCGTACAGGCGGTGATATATTTCTTCGGATACATGCGGAGCAAACACTGAAAGCATCTGAAGTGTTCTCAGTATAACTAGGTATAGTGTATATTTTGCTGCCTCACTACCCTTGTCCTCTTTTGATAGCCTATACTTTATGGCCTCTAGGTAATGGTCGCATAGCTTATGCCAAGAGAAGTCTATGATTTTTGTGGAGGCTGTCTGGAAGTCAAATTCCTCTAGGCTTTTTGTCACTTCTTTAATTGTGGATGAGAGTTCTCTCAGTATCCAGTGGTCAATAGGTGTTAATTCTACCTTGGACTTTGGCTTGTAGTCCTTGATAAATATGTAGGCAAACCTGGAGGCATTCCAAATCTTTGTCAAATATCTCTTAGTGTATTTTAATCCCTCCCAGGAAAATCTAACGTCTTGTCCTGTACTTGCGGCCGTTGCTACCCACAACCTGAAAGCATCTGCACCATATTGTTCGATAACATCTAGCAACGCCACGTAGTTTCCATAGCTCTTGTGCATCATTCGGCCATCTGTTCCCCTAACCATACCGTTTATGAGCGCTGTCTTGAACTGCGACTTTCCGAAAAGTGCGACACCGCGAAGGATGAGGTAGTAATCCCATGTCCTTATGATATCATAACCGTTGGGCTGAAGATCCGCTGGAAATAGTCTCTCGTCCATGTTGTCTGGCCAACCTGCATGTACAGCTGCAGTTATGCTGGAATCCATCCATGTATCCATTACATCTGTCTCGCCGACTAGTTCAGTCGAGCCACACTTTGGACAGACTTTAACCGGCGGAGGATCCTTTCTAGGGTCTATTGGGAGATGTTCTGGCTCTACGACAATTTCATGACCACACTTCTTACAATAGTATACTGGGAAGGGCGTCGCGAAGAGTCTCTGTCTGGAAATCACCCAGTCCCAATCCAGACTTTCAACCCAGTTTTCAAGCCTCTTATACATGTAAGGCGGAACCCACTGAACCTTTCTTGCCTCTTCGAGGACCTTTTCTGCGAGCTCGCGAGACTTTATAAACCACTGTTTTTTCGGCAAAATCTCTACGGGAGTGTGGCACCTCCAGCAGGTTCCAACACTACTCCTAACGGTCTCTACCTTGACCAAGAGCCCGTTTTTGCGCAAAAGCTCGACCATCTTTTTTCGAGCTTCTTCTATCCTCAGTCCCTTCAATGGTCCGGCGTTCTCGTTCATGAAACCTTTATCAGTTATCGAGATTATGATGGGCAGGTTGTACCTTTTCTGCCACTTTACGTCCGTTTTATCACCGTATGTACAGATCATCACCGCACCTGTTCCAAACTCTTTATCCACCTCTGGATCGGTAATAATCGGTACTTCTCGTTCGTATATGGGTACTATAGCCTTTTTTCCAACAATATTCCTATACCGCTCATCCTCAGGGTGAACTGCTACTGCTACACACGAAGCAAGCAGCTCAGGTCTTGTAGAGGCTATAATGAGGTCTTCACCTGTCTTCTTTACCTTGAACTTGAAGTAATACAAGGGTCGATCTTTCTCAACATATTCCACTTCTGCCTCAGCTATCGCTGTCTCGCATCTAGGACACCATATGACTGGGTGCTCGGCCCTATAGGCTAGACCTTTCTTGTACATTAACACAAAGCTTAGCTGAGTCCTACGCCAGTAGTCTGGGTCCATAGTCCTATACTCGGTGGACCAGTCGATACTAAGCCCAAGAGCCTTTAGCGCTTTTTTCATTGCATCAATCCATTTTAGCGTGAACTCCTTGCTGAGTCTGATGAACTCCTGTGGATCAAACTCGCTCTTCTTTTTCCCAGTGACTTTTTCTACCCTAACCTCAGTCGGAAGTCCATGACAGTCCCAGCCTTGCGGAAAGAGCACATTGAAGCCTCTCATCCTCTTATATCTGGCAACAAAGTCTATGTACGAGAAATTTAGAGCATTCCCCACATGAACCTCTCCGCTTGGGTAGGGTGGTGGTGTATCGATACTATATGTTGGCCTGCTTTTGTCTTCGCGGTCAAACCTATATAGTCCCCACTCCTCCCACGTTTTTTGCCACTTTTTCTCTATCTCCCTAAAATTGTATCTTTTTGGGAACTCCTCCATAAATACCCCCATCTACCAATCTAGACAGCGATATAATACAACCTGTCACAAATAAAGTTAGAGAACTAAAGCCATGGGCAGGATCACTCAACAAATTAAGCGTACAAGTTATTCTACGCCCCGCATCATGATCACCTGCCAACTTAACAGAAAGAAAAACACTATTTAATCTTTCCTTTGAACTCAAGCTTAGTGATAATGATGGTGGTGATGGTGTTCATGCTCTTCTTCGATGTAAGTCTCTGGAACCTCCGTGATTCCCAAAAGCTCCTCTTGTAGTTCTTTCGGGGGTTCAACGCCGTAGGCTTCCAGAATTTTGGCTACAAAGTATGGGTCAGGTGCCGCACCCTCGAATTCTAGTTTATCTTCACCGTTTATCTGTATAACGTTTTTCGGCACAGCAAAAACCGCATACTTGTCTGCAAGCTCTTGGAATTCTAGAGCCTCAACCATGTCTCCATAAATGTTTTTGTTCACCATAGCGAATCTGTGCACAGCCCTAACCGCAAGGGGGCAATAAGGGCATGTGGGTGTTACAAAAACCATTATCCTAGTCGGCTTCGTGACGTGTTCTAGTAAAATCTTCTCAAGATGCGGAGAGATATTTGTTTTTCCCTTAGACGCATCAATTATGTCTTCTACAAAGGCTCCAAACTCATAGCCAGCTGGTATCCCAAAATATCGTATATTCCATTCATCTTTACCGTGTATGAGTAATGCTGGAAACATGTCAATGTTATACTTTTTCGCTTCCTCACTATCTTTTGTAAGCTTAACAACTCTAACTTTGCCTTCAGAGGTCATTTTCACAAGCTCCAGTATTTGCTCTGTATCATTACAGTACATGCATTCGGCCTCGGGATCGGTGAAAAAGTATATGGTAACCTCTCCTTCTAGGTTCCTAAACATCTCCTTTAGCTCGTTGACAAGACCTTCATCATATTCAACTGGCATATTCTAACCCTTTAGGAGAATGCCTTAGCCAATATAACCTTTTTTGTCCCAACTATGTTTCTTGGAGAACTACTACTCCATCCTTCTTTCCGACAAATATTTTGCTAGGCTTCTTTTTTGCAAAAACACCGTTCTCGAGGACTCCTGGAATGCTATTTAACTCAACCTCAAGTTTCTCCCAATCTTTAATATTCACCACATAGAGATCCAGAACGAAGTTACCATTGTCGGTGATTACTGGTCCAAGCTTTCCTCTACCAGCTATTCGCAACTCAGCATTTACTACTTCGCTCATTTCAAGCACTTTCTTCATAACCAGCTTAAATGCTTGAGGAAAAACCTCAATTGGCACTTTAAAGGAGTCTCTTAGCGGTGAAAGTTTCGTCTCATCTACGATAATGAAATATTCTTTAGAATAATAGTCCACTATTTTTTCCCTGAGAAATGCTCCTCCGCCACCTTTTATTAATACCAGGCCCGGTAAAACGTGATCCGCACCGTCTACTGCAAGTTCAGGCTCATGTTCTAGAAAAGTTGTCTCTTTAAGCCCCTTTGATGATGCATAGATGCTGGTGTCAATAGAGGAAGAAATGAAGTATATCACATATCCCTCCTCACTAATTTTCTTTCCGAGCAAATCAATAAACACTTTGACTGTAGAGCCACTACCTAGACCTATAACCATGCCATCCTTGATGTATTTTAGAGTCTCTTCCGCGGCGCGCTTTTTTAAAATATATGTTTCCTCTGCCATGAAACGTTATTCTAAATGTTTTCAACATATTTAGGTCTTGCCAATTGTTTTTGAGGCAGAATGTCTGGCGAATGGATTCAATGGCCTCTAATGGAGGAGGAAATATTGATTATTGAGAACAAGGAGAATGTTATCTTCAATATACCATACAGCTTGTATAAAAACGATCTTGAAAAACATTTAAAAGAAATACATGTAAACAAGATTTATACCCGTCAAGACCCACTTGGTGGTCCAAGGATAATCTTGGTTCTAGACAAACAGAACGCTCTAGAGCTTAAGGCATGGATAACATTGCAGTTGTCTAAAAGTTCTCATAAATATTTTGTAACAGATTTGGAGGAAATTTAGTTAAAAAGCCGACGCAACTGTAGTGGCGAAAGTCCGAAATATTTTGTTCACATATATTATGGTTGAATGATGAACCGTGCAAGGTCGGATCCTCGGTGAAGACTCGAACCCCTCTGACAATAATTATTTATTCGTTTTAGGACAGAATTTTCAAGACATCTTTGAGATGATGAGGAAGAGACGAGCAGAAAGAGTGAAGAACACGCTCTTGGCTGATATTGTTCGGTGAAAAATTGTGAAAGAAACTATAATCGTAATAGAGCACTTGGAACCTTTTACAAGCAAATGGATGTTTATCGAAATTAAACATTCTGCTCTGCTCGCATCACCCTACCAGTTATGGTTAACAAATGTAAAGAGAGAGTGCGAGAGAGAAATATTTTCACGCTATGTTTCTAAAGTATACCGTGAAAGCATTATTGATCTAAGTAAAAGACTCGAATACGACAGAATAATTGTTTTGGACCCAGAGGCTTCTACACCATTGTCTCCTACAGACTTCGAAAAACCTAATATTGTGATTGTCGGAGGTATCATGGGATCTTATCCGCCTGAGAAAAGGACCAAAAAGTTTCTCTCAGAAAAAATATCTCAAGCAATTGGTAGAAACATCGGGAAGGGTCAGTTTACAATAAATGGAGCAATATATGTTTTGAGACAAGTTCTCGATGGAAAAAGCCTTAAAGAGATAAAAACGGTAAATGGACTAAGAATAAACACCATAGACGGAGAAATCTTTTTGCCATATACATTTCCTCTTGAAAATGGTAAACCTGTAATCCCTGAAGAAGAAATTGTATACATTAGAGACATCCTGCCTTTGGACGAAGAAAAATATATTCTTGAAGAAAAAATTCCAAGTATCTGTTAGCTATGCTCGTAGTGTTCTACGTCTGTATGAAGTTTCACCTTTTCAACCCTAATAACATCGGTTGTGCCCTTACGTCTGCCAGCTGTAAATATCACGAGGTCTCCTATTCCTACAATGTCCTTGTCAAGAGCATATTTTAGCAAAATATCAAACAGTCTGGGTGAAGTCTTATCTAGCCCTTCAACAAGGATCGGATATATTCCTCTAAGAAGAGACATGTATCTCGATGTCTTTACACTGGAAGTAAATACGTAAGCTCCGTTTGTTGGACGAAATTTTGCCAGACGCCTAGCAGTACTTCCCTTTTCACTATAGGCTAGTATTTTTCCACCTATAATATGGGAAAGCACGACAACGCCTTTTGCTATAGTTTCCGAAAGGTTTTCTGGTTCCAAGTCGCTGAAACCATTCTCTTCCCGTTCTGCCTCGTTTATTATCCTTACAAGCCATTTTACCGCTTCGAGTGGATACTTTCCTGCAGCAGTTTCACCCGCAAGCAACAATGCATCGCTACCCATTTTTACAGCTGTGATGACGTCAACGACTTCCGAGCGTGTCGGAACGGGGTTTTCGACCATGGATTCGAGCAGTTGTGTAGCTATTATTGTCGGTTTCCCTTTACTTCTTGCTTTCTCTACAATGTAATGCTGAATCCTATAGATCTCTTCGAGCCTATAGTATATTGCTAGATCTCCTCGTGCAACAAGTATTATGTCTGCTTTCTCAATAATATCGTCGATGTTTTCGACAGCGCTTTTTGTCTCTATCTTGGCGATAATTTTCATTTCCTCGGCATCAAGGTCGTATAGTATTTCTCTCAATCTCTGGATGTCATCTCCACTTTTTACAAAGCTTAGAGCTATAGCATCAAAGCCGTTTTTCACGGCAAATTTGATGTCATATACATCTTTTTCTGTTAAGGGTGATAAAGGTAGGTCCTTACCCCTAATTGCTAGCGTTTTTCTGGATTTAATGACTCCATCTACTAGAGCCTCGGTTATAATCTTTCCTTCCTTAACAGAAGTGACTCTGAAAGCCAGCCTACCGCTTTCCAATAAGATCTCGTCACCTTCCCTTATAGTTTCAAAGACAAGCTTGTTTGGAATGGGGACTTCTCTAGCATCTGATGAACCCTTCTCACCATAGATAAAATATATGACTTCACCTCTTTTGACGGTTAGCGGTTCAAGATCACCTAGTCTTACAACTGGACCCTGAAGATCTCCGATTATGGGTAACCTATATGAATATTCAAGAGAGCTTATGAGAAATGCAACTTTAGAGAATATATCGTATTGTGCATGCGAAAAGTTAAACCTAAATCCGTCAACTCCCTCTTCTACAAGCCTTCTTATTACGTTTTCTTCCCAAGAAGAGGGCCCTAAAGTAGCTATAATCTTTGTTTTACGCATATGAGATACTTTAGCTCAACCCTTTATATGTTTTGACTAAATCTATAGATAATCGGATAATATTCGTTAAAAAAATTAATTGAATAAAACTTAAATACTCATCAAACTTACAACAACGTCAAAACTAGATAAGCAATATATGCTATAATGGCGGCTCCAGGAAAAGTCCCTACCCATGTAGCCAATATCTCCTTGAGGTTTGTCGTGTTCACCCAGACCCTCTTAGCCAATCCTGCACCAATTATGGCGCTGACAAGGATATGGGTACCCGACAAAGGAAGCCCTAGCAACGTTCCAATCGTTAAAATAAGCGCTGTTACAAGCTGGACGCCAAGTGCCGTTAAGGGGTCTAGCTCTACCAGTTCCAGCCCAACGTTCTTGACGACTCTTCTACCAAGTATAAATAGTCCAATAGCCATCCCAGCACCTCCAAGGATTCTTGCAAAGTTGACGTTTTCGAAAAACGGTATTATAAAGGCGGTAGCGTTGGCAACATCGTTTGCTCCTCTACTGAAAGCTGTAAGACCTGCCCACGTAAACAACATCCATCCGGAAATTCTTCTTGTGAAGAACTCTTTATTGAAACCATCGATCACAAAACTAGCAATTTTGTTCAGAAATATTATGACAAAATAAGCGCCCACGAGTCCAATAACTGGCGAAAGTACCCATCCTCCCACAACTTCAGATAACACGTTCCAGTTAATCCCTTCTATACCGATCTTAAATAGACCCACACCGATTGCTGCACCTACCGCAGAGTGAGTCGTTGATACAGGCCATCCTTTCAGCGAAGCAACAAGTAGCCACGAAGCTATAGCAAAAACTATCACTAAAGCATCAAGATATGTTAAAGGGAAAGTTAACAGTCTTTGTCCAAGTGTTTCTTCGACCTTGTAGCTAAAAGTAACAGCCCCTAGAAAATCGAAAATTGCTCCTACTAATACTATCAAAGTTATACTGTAGACATTTAATCCAGCTACTAGAGCCATTGTTTCATCGTTTGCACCCACGCTCCATGCAACGTAGAGAGCTAAAGCTACGAGAATGATAAAAAGTATCTCTCCCATACCATCTCTACCTTATTATCCTAACTATGATCTCTTCGAGGATATCGCTTGCATCTTCTATTGCATCAATAGAGTTTTCTATATTGTCGACCAGTTTAAACAAGAGAAAATCTTGGTAACGCCTAGATAAAGCCAGGGTATTAATGTATAGGTTGTCTCCCTCGTCTTCCTTCAACTCTATTTCTTTAATAATGTTTAATGCATCCCTATAATTCTCCTTGCTCTTCTCTAATGCATCTACGAGAAGTTTTGAGGCCTCATAAGATATCTTCGTCATATTGCGGAGAGCTTCAAGATAGTCCTTATCCAATTTATCTATATCACCCATAATCTTTACAATACGAGCCGCTGCTTTAATCCAGTCTGCTATACCGTCGATTTTTTCAGTTATTCTAACATAATCTTGCCTGATCGACGGAGGTATACCTATTACAGCCAGACGTTCAAGTATCTTCCTCCTGATATGGTCTGCCTCTTCCTCTAACTTCATTATATTCTCGAGTTCAGTTTCAACATCGATCTTTTTTCCCGCAACCAAGTCTTCGAGGAGATTGTAGAACCTATGAGATGTGTTTTGGCATTTCTTAGCATGATTTATTATCCACTCGTATACCTGTTTTTCTGGTGAAGAGTAAATTCTTTCCACGAGGGATTTTATAGAAACCATACAGGTTTATAGGTTTATAGAAACTATATATATTTATTATTATCGTCTTTTTCACCCTTAAGGCTCTTTGCAACATAGAATAATATGTAGATGTTTTTCACAGCGTCTTCTAAATACTCTTTCGCCTTCTTTTCCAAAAACTTTGTAAAGTAATACCACCTATGCAGAGGCTGATTTCTTATCCTAGCCCTAGTGTTCATTAGCTCGCTATTTATATCAGCTAAACTATACCTGGTTCTAAGGTTTAACGCTTGAAAAAGCTCTTCTAACGTAACGTTCTTTTCACCTAACACATCGGTGAAGCCAACCTTTGTATCATGGACCTTTTTCATTTGGATGAGACCACTTATTAGAGCTGCATGAAAGGTAAGTCCTAGAGAATGTAGATCCTCTCTCAACCTTTCAATATCATACACTATTATGTCAAAGCTTTGATTGATAAGCTCCATTAGCTCCTTTTGAAAAGATTCTTGATCTCCACTTACCCTTCCATATTCTTTAACGAACTTTTGACTGTAGAATACTTCTCCGTCGTAGAAGCCCACATATCCTATGACCACATCCTTATCCTCTGTTAATGGCAATATAATCGTATCTAATGAAAGCTTTTTTAGATGCCTTCCAGGCTTAGGGATATAAACTTCCCGGTCTTTTACCAGTAGTTTGATTTTATCTGTTAGGAGGACATAGCTTACTATCTTCTTTGCAAAATCCTTTGCAAGATCCCATCTTCCTCCGAGCGAAAGCCATTCAATATGAGCTTCTTCATCCTGTAATAGAAGGAATATCTCGGCTATGTTTGATGGAACATAGCCGTCTATTTCGTTATAGACTTTTTCCCACTCAAGTTTTTCTATTAGTCCAGCACTTTCCTCCTCCCACAGTATTAGGATTTTTCTTCCACCAACACTCGAGAGAGAGTATGATATTATTCCCAAAGGTAACCTGTATTTTTCTCTGAGAAATACCATTAACGTAGCTAGTCCAAGTCTCATATGTTCTATTTTTTCCCTAGGATCTAGCTCATAAACCCTTCCATAGGAATAGTCGTTATATCTTCCTGCAACCATTGAAGGAACTTCTATAACCCTTCTATTTCTCAAAATAATTGTGCCTACTGGTGTGTCGATAAGCCTGCCTCCTTCACCTTCAACAATCCATACAACCTTATACGGAATCTTTACGTAGACTCCAAATCCAGAGGTAGGTGGAATGACATTACATATAGACTCTGATCTTATTTTCCCCTTTATATAGTCTAGGAAAATGTTAGGTTTTTCACCCCACTTGATCTTTATCTTCTTATATTCCTCTAAGGCATAAGAGAGGGAATCACTACTATATAGCGAAGACTCGTTTAAGCTCGACACCACTACTCTCCTAACAGTTCTACCACTTTTACCCCCCAGCTCAATCGCAGTTACAATGCCGTCAGAACTGTAATCAATACAGCCTACCTGGAATTTTTCAACCAAATCACTGAAAGATATATCTTCAAGATACCTTTCCCCATGTTCACTCTTGAAAACCCTTTTTATACCGAAAGGTGGGGCAAATTCATAGAAGTTTATGTTATACCAAGCTTTTTCTCCTTTCTTTGTAAGAGTCTTTCCTGAAATAAATCCTAACTTCTCTAGTAGAGATCTTTCGTCAGCATTCAGCCTAATACCGCTCTTAACCTTATATAGAGCTAAGAACATTTTACCGTAAAGATTGTCTTTGTTGATCGGCGTTATCTCGAGAGGAAAAATAAGCCATTCCTTGAAAGTCTCAACTCCTCTAGACAAAAGTTCTCTATCCCATCTTGTAGCAGGTATTATAACTGACTCAGTAAATGGTATTTTCGTCCTTCTACCCTTTCTTCCCTCTCTTTGGTGAAACTCTCTTACCTCATCTGGCAACCCTATGTGGACTATCCTAACGATTGTTCCTATATCGATACCTTGCGAGAGGGTTCTTGGAGAAAATATTAAACGTATCTCTCCTCTCCTAGCTTTCGATTCAATTTCTGAACGCTTCTCTTTAGATATCAGATGATGATGAGAGGCTAACAAATTCTTTTCTGCATCTGAAACAGCAAATCTTAATTTTCTATAAAGCTCTTCAGCCTTAGCAATACTTCTCGTGAATACAATGGTCACTCCCTCATCTTTCAAATATTCCTTTAAGATCTCGCTCACCTCAATATATGGAGATGGTAGTTCTATGCCAAGCGCCCTGAGCGCTTCAACAACCTTATAAACGTGTTTTTTAAACTCGTCATAATTTGATAACGCTTTGACTATGTCCTTTCCAGCTCTACTTTTCTCCAAAAAACTCTTATATTCTTGTGCTTCCTCAAATAGGATCTTTAGATTTTTTCCTAAAACAATAATTACTCTATTCTCCCTTTTGAAGGGGTTTCCATCAATTATACTACATTCTCTTCCAGTTACATCTCTAAGAATATCGCACAATTCTGTGGGATTAGCAATAGTAGCTGTGAGCACAGCCACCTGTACTTTGTTTTCAGAAAGCATCGAGAGAATCTTCATCATTGCAAATAGCAGAGAAAGCTCTCTTGGACCATAGAAATCTAACTCATCAATCACAACAAGATCTATACTCCTTATAAACTCGAGAAATAAGCTTCGTGAAGGCTGTGAAGCTATTCTTTTAATGTCCATTAACAGAAAAGCCGGGTTTGTAACAACAATAGCGCTATCTCTCATTTCCTTTCTGATATTTGCGAGACTATAGCCCTCCTTAGATAGCCTCATCCTTTCACCAGAGTCTATTAAGAAAACTTTGAAGCCAAGGTTTTCACCAAAGTTCCTGAGTCTACTAACTTGGTCATTTGCCAAAGCCAGCGTGGGATATATGGCTAGAACTTTCTTATTCTCTTTTATGGCATAAAGTATCCACGCTTCGGTCTTTCCACTGCCAGTTCCA
Organism: uncultured Thermofilaceae archaeon; assembly: GCA_964546235.1. Classification (GTDB taxonomy): domain Archaea; phylum Thermoproteota; class Thermoprotei; order Thermofilales; family Thermofilaceae; genus JALVKT01. The sequence goes on from CAZJJA010000002.1 coordinate 34,897, forward strand.
GCCTTTAATATGATGTTTTTCCCTTCTTTCAAGGAAATGTAAGCCTCATATTGGTGTCTGTACAATTTTTTTCCCTTCAAGAGTTTAAGGTGACCGTGAACTTCTGGAGGAAAAGAGATTATGTTGTCAAATGTAATATTCGAGTATTCAGGATTTACAGGCTCTTCTACATAATAATAGAACTCGTACCCCTTTTTGCTCAATAGGTTTCTCGTATCAAGCATCTGATTAAAATAACTCTGAGAAGATATAAAAGGCTGGAGTATTATGGAAAACATCGTTGACCTACTTATCCAAATAGCAGACATTTTTGGCGGATACCTAGGGATATTTGTTGTATCGGTTGTAGGTAACCTCATACCTTTCATCCCGATACCCTACCTAGTTGCAGTATACCTGTACGCGGCATATATTCCCGGAAGTAATCCTTTTCTCGTTGGTGTTGTAAGCGGTATAGGTGGAGGAGTGGGCAAGCTTGCTGTATATTATCTAAGTAGAGGTGCTTCAGTCTTCATCAGCGATAAAAGTAAGAAAAAATTGGAAAAAATGAGGGAAATTCTTGGAAATTATGGCGCTCTGGCTGTATTTCTCTTTGCAGCTACACCGTCACCAGACGATGTTATCATAGCTTTGCTTGGCTTAATGAAATATAATGTCCTCAAATTCTTTGTATCTATTACAGCTGGAAAAATCCTGATAAGTGTTCTTACAGCCTATACGGGTAGAATCGTCGTCGAGACCTTGGGTAGAGAAAAATTTTGGGAAAGTGTTGTTGTGTCGATAGTGATATTTGTTATTGTAATGCTCGTTGTGACATTCATCAATTGGGAGAAGATATTAGAGATCCTTGGAACGAAGGGTTGGAAAGGACTTTTAGAAGAAATTAATAAGAAAGGCTTAAGAAAAATCCTCTTCGAAAACAATAAGAAAGAGTAGAATATTAAAAAACGATATGCAAGCAAAAGACTACAAATATGAAGTTCCTGTTGAGAAACTTCCAAGAGCCATGAGAACTCCGAAAGAATTAGTAAAACAGATAGAAGGAGCATTATCTAAGAAGATGATTTCTAATATGAAAAAGGAAGCAGTTGAATGTCCTGTTCTAAAGAAAAAAATTTCATTCCTACAATGTTACTTATGCCCAAACTTTGTCAGAAGAGTTCGTGGCATAGTTTACTGTAGAGGAGAGCCTCTAGAGTAGGTTTTTTCAACATGGAACTTGAAAAAATTATCAATAAAATAACTGAAGATCCCATTAATGCCAAGCTAAGCTTAGATGAGCTACAGATTCTTTTAGATGAAGCTACAGATTTCTTCCAGCACGAGCCCCAGTTGGTAGAGATAGAGGGAGACAATATACTAGTTGTTGGAGACACCCATGGAGATATTTTCTCAACGCTTTCTGCATTTAAAACCGATGCAAAATATATTGTATTTCTCGGAGACTATGTGGATAGAGGAATCTATCAACTCGAGAATATATTATATCTTCTGAGCAAAAAACTCGAGTCTCCTGAACATGTTTTTCTTATTCGAGGCAACCACGAATCTCCTATAATGAATCAAAAATATGGTTTTCAAACAAAAATTGTAGGTTTGTATGGTTATGAAGCCTACAGGCAATTCTCAAAACTTTTCGCAAATCTAAGCTATTCAGTCTTAATAAACAACGCTATCATAGGAATGCATGGAGGACTGGCGAGAAATTTAAAAGAAGTCAAAGACATCTTTTCGCTCCCGAAAAATGACATTATCCCTGCTAACTCAGTTGCATTTGAAATATTGTGGAATGATCCACGAGAAGATATTGATTGGTTTGAGCCAAATATAAGAGGAGAAGGCACCTTTTACTATGGCAGGAAAGCTCTAAGCCAATTCCTTGAAAATAATGAATTAAAGATGTTAATAAGGGCTCATGAGCCATATCCTAAAGGATACGAAATCATGTTTGGCGGAAGACTAATCAGTGTATTTAGTTGCAGATTTTATCCTATAGAACATCCGGTAGCCGTACTTTTCAAAAAGGACAAAAACTGGATTGTTAAAAACTTGGATTAAGCAAAAATTATGCAACAGACTTGTATTGTACCCTGAGCTTGAACTCAGCCTTCTTCCCTATGTTCCAGTTGCTTACTGGTCTGTAGTAACCTACAATTCTGCTCCAGTGGTCTACGTGCTCGCTCCCACACCGCGGACAAGCGTTCATGTACCCTGTGACGCTATGTCCACACTTTCTGCATACAGTTATCGTTGGTGTAATACTAAAGTAGACAACTTTTGTGTTAACAACTATCTTCTGGATCAGGTTGCGCAAAGCCTTGGGGTCTGGCTGCTCCGCTAGGAAGAGGTGCATCATAACACCACCAGTAAACTCTTGCTGAACTTCGCCCTCCCATATAGCCCTTCTAAATATAGACACATCAGCGTAATATGGAACCACACTATTACTGTAGAATGGCACGATGCCATCGCTCGGTATTAGGAGTTCTCCGTTCTTATACTCCTCCTTGAAGTATTCCATGTCGAGTTTGGCAAGCCTGTATCCTGTACTTTCTCCGGGAATTTCCTCTACGTTGTAAAGATAGCCGTCTTTTTCTTCCAGCTCTTCGGCCCTCTTCCTGATATAGGCCACCATCTTTTTCTCTATGTCAACCGCGCGTTGCATATCCTTGTAGCTGCCCTCCGTCCAGATAGTAGGGTCGCGAATAAAGTTGGCAGCAGCTTCTGGGAGTCCAATTATGCCTATTGTATTGAAGTGATGTTTAAAGTGCCCCAGGTAGGTTTTTGTGAGAGGCATGAATCCAGCTTTGAGGGATTTTTCATAGCGCTCTCTCCAGGTGAGAAGAACTTTTCTCGCGTGCTCTAGTATACTGTCGACGAGGTTTTCGAATTCACTCCACTCGCCGCGGCTTAGGAAAGCTAGTCTTGGCATGTTTAATGTGACTACGCCTATGCTGCCTGTTGCATCTGGCAGAGCCCAAATGCCAAAGCTTGTTCTTTTCTCACTTTTGAGGAATTTTTCCATGGCATCTTCTTCGCTTGCGTGGTCTAGTCTTAGAGAAAAGCTTGTAGAAGTTGACATGACGTGTTCTACGTCTATTGTAAGTCTGCAACACATCGCATATAATGCTTCTACGTTGCTTGAATAACCGTTGAGAAGGTAGGCGGTGCCCTTCTTAGCGAGCGCCTCGAAAATCAGGTCTGTTAGGTCGCCCCATCTGCGCCCGTTCCAGTCGAAATTTTTGGTTAACATCAAGGTTGGTATTGGAAATGTAAACGGTTGTCCTATGGCGTCTCCCTCTTTGTAGAGCTCGAAAAGCGCCCTATTTATCGATATAGCCTCGTCGATGTAGTCGCCTAGGGTTCCGATACTTTTTCCAGAATGTATGGCTTCTCCTTCAAGCATGTCCTTGCTAGTGTCCATTACGAGAGTTATGTTTGTAAATGGGCTTTGATATCCTGCCCTAGCAGGATAATTAAGTTCAAACAACATTCCCTGAAGGTGCTGCTTTACCTCCTTATAAGGAAGTTTATCCTCGTTGACAAAAGGGGCTGCAAACAGGTCGAAAGCACTAACCGCCTGAGCTCCTGTCCATTCTTGCGCTCCCATGAAAAAGAAGTTTGTTAGATGTGTTACTGCCGTACTGAAATGACGTGCCGGCTTAGAGACAATCGTAGGTGTTCTAAGTCCCATCTGGAGTATTTTCTTGTAGCTCCATCCCGCACAATATGGTATCCACAAACTGTCGGGAAGCTTGTGGATGTGTATGTCTCCCCGATAATGGAGCTCAACTGGTTTGGACGGAAGATATTCTAGAAGAACTTCTTTTCTTTTTACAAGTCGTTCGAAAATAAAATTACGAAAATTACTATAACTAGTATTACTATTAGCATTCTCATATTTTTCCCAGTCTCTATTCTTTAAATAATCCTCCTCAGCCTTCTTTACGAGAGAATTTCCTCTTTCCATTACGTAAGGTTTTTCCACAATCGCCACCCTGCTTTATTTCTGATGAAATATTATACAAGAGGGGGTTTATCAGGGGCTTTAATAGTATTGTGAAAGTAAAATGGGTTTGTAGTTATTGTTTTGTGTTTTGGGAGGTGTTGTTTATTTTTTAATGATTTAGGAGTGTTGTTGTCTGTATTTTATTTTGAAAAGTTATAAGTCATCCATAATATTACTTTCATATAGAATCAGAATTCCAAAACTAACCTCTACTTCAACTGGAAATTGATATACGTAAACAACAAGCTAAAGAATTTTTATTGGTAGAACACCATTAAAACGATAAAAATGGATTATGGAACGCTTAAACCTTTCTTTTATCCACGAGGAATTGCTGTTATAGGTGCATCAAGGGAAAAAGATAAACCAGGGCATGTTATATTTAAAATACTTTTAGAGAATTGTAAAAAGGGAATTCTAAAAGCAAATGTATATGCTGTCAATCCGAAGGCAGACTACATTCTAGGAGAAAGAGTATACAAGTCTGTACTGGAATTACCATCAGACGTTGACCTTGGAGTTGTCGTTGTTCCAGCAAAGATTGTCCCTTTAGTCATGGAAGAGGTTGGAAAGAAGGGAATTAAAGCGGTTATAATTATTTCTGCAGGATTCAGCGAAGTTGGGAGACGAGACTTAGAGAACAAAGTTGTAGAAATAGCTAGAAAGTATGGGACGCGGATAATAGGACCAAACTGTATAGGAATATTTTCGCCCTGGTCAGGTCTCGATACAATATTTCTTCCTTACTATAAGGAGCTCTCTACGGGTAAAAAGGCGGTGAGTACACCTAGACCTCCAAAAGGTTTCGTTGCACTATTATCTCAAAGCGGCGCTGTTGGCACAGCGGCTCTAGACTACATGTCTGGAGAAAATATCGGACTCTCATATTTCGTCAGTTTTGGAAACAAGGCTGATGTTGACGAAAATGAGCTCTTAGAATACTTAAAGAATGATGAAAAAACTAGGGTGATCCTCCTATACATAGAGAACATTAAAAACGGTAGAAAGTTTGTCGAAGTCGCATCTAAAGTGTCTCTAGAAAAACCAATAATAGTTTTAAAGGCAGGTCGAACAGAGGCTGGGAAAAGAGCCGCCGCATCACACACTGCAGCAATAGCGGGTGTAGACGAAATATACGATGCAGCCTTTAGGCGTAGCGGAGTTATACGAGCTTATGATCTTGAGGAATTGTTCGATTTAGCAAAAGCCTTGTCAATGCAACCACCTGCAAAGGGACCCCGTGTAGGCATAATTACTGATGGTGGTGGCGCGGGGGTTATGGCAACTGACATGGCGGAAATCCTCGGATTGAAAGTTCCAGAGCTAAAGGGAGAGACTAGAGAAGAGTTGGAAAAATTAAAGGAAAAAGGAGTGTTTCCAGAGTTCTCCCAACTCGGGAATCCTGTAGACTTGACTGGTTCAGCTACAACTGAAATGTTTGTTAAGGCTACAGAGATACTTGTTAGAAGCGATGAAATCGATATCGTTGTTGTATTAGCGTTACACCAGGTTCCAGGCATACCCGATCCTATAGAGCTGGCTCGAAAGATTACCATGATATCTAGAGAATCTAGAAAACCTATAATAGGAGTTGACACGGGTTGGAGTGAGGCTGCAATTTTGGAAAGAGAAGAGTTTGACCGTAGGGGCGTTCCTTCGTATCCTATTCCAGAGCGCGCTATCAAAGCTTCATATGCTTTATACTTGTATGGAAAATACTTATTGGAAAAAAATGCATTTGATTCATATATCGACCGTTTTTTTGCATGGAAGGAAAAGTTTTTTGGTAAAACATCTTCTATTTCTTCTGATTTCTAAGCAGAAATACCAGGATTAATAATATAGTATATTTATAACTATGTATATGAATAGCAAATTGGGGAAACTAGGGGTGTTATAGCTAATGCTAGTTCCAGAAAAAATGGCCCGGTTCAGGATAGCAGTACCAGTTGAACATGAGGTCGAATTAATGGATGCGCTTACAGTCTTCGGTAAAGTTTACCTTCAACCAAGCACGGCAGACCTGGAACACATGATGCCTGCGTTGCTTAGAGAAGTGTTAGAGGGGAGAGTAAGCCCCTCAACCTTGGATATCTATGAAGCTGTTGAAACTGTTAGAAAAATACTTAGACCAGAGGACGAGTTGAGAAAGAAACTGGAAAAATTTCTAGACGAATATGAAAAACTGGAAAAATTGAGAAAAATTGTAGAAAGACTCATCGAGATGAATATTTCTCCAGAACTCATAGGAAAACCCGGCATTAGGACCATAATTGATTGTATGTGTGTTAGAGAAGAAGATGTAACAGATGCAATAGCTGAACTCAGAAAAATCGACGTGATTGTTAGGCGAATAAAGGTTACAGAAGACACATACTTTCTGGTATTAATATATGAAAGAGAAATAGCAGACGAGGTAGAAAAGGTCAAACAATTATTCGAAAGAAAAAGCTTAGAGCCTCCTGAATGGTTTTATGATAAACCACAAATTGTTCTTAGCAGAATTGAAGAAGAGAAAAATAGGATAAAGAAGGAAGTATATAATCTTCTCACCGAAGTAGCAAACATCGTAAAAGACGCAATAGAATTTGAGAAAACTTCTAGGATGGAACTTCTATCCAATACTTATAAAGTTATACAGGAGATAAAAAAACTATTACCCAAACTTGAAGACGTTATAAACAAGCTTGTAGTAATAGAACTTGCCAGAAGAATTTACAAGAATAAAGAAGAAGCCCTTCTAAAGAGACTGGGACTAACATCAAGGGCTTTAGAATATGCTCTCGAAGTGCTAAAAGAGAACAAACTAGAAGAGACATTAGTTGAAGAAGATATTTGTGAAAAGGAAAAGGACATTATCTTCTGTGAACCATTCCTAGCCTCTCTGTTACGTTATAATAGATTTTATCTCATCAGAAAATCGTTACAATACCTTGTAGAGAAAAAAGTAGTGCAAAACCTTCCAGAATCCTGGATAGCGATCTTTATAGGTGAAGAAAAAGTAGTGCAAAACCTGATTTCGGACACAGAATTCTATAAAGCATCTATTGAAACGTTCAACATTAACAGTGAAAAAGTTGTAGCGTTTGTCCTCGAAGAAGAAAAAACTTTTGAAAACATATCCAATATTGGAGAAAAATATCCACTCATAAGATACTATCTAACACCACAGGATATTAAAAAGATAAATGAAGAAATAAAAGAACTAGAGGAAGATATAGAGAGAGCGGCTATAGTTCTTATTGCATTCTTTATTCTCGACGGTATAAGAAAGAGAAAAGTTTCGATAAGAAAACTAGCTGAACTTATCGATAGAAAAGATATCTCCGAACTTGTAAACAAATTACTAATGATAAAAGAGGGCAAAATTGAGCCTCGCACACTTGCAGAAGAAAAAAGGTATGAAATGCTCAAAGAAATATTGGATAAAGCAGATGAAGCAACATTTAAGCTGAGAGAAATTAGTGAGGATATAAAAACAGATCTAGAATTGATAGCAGCCGGTAACGAAAAAATAATAGAAGTATACATACAGAAATCTAAAGAAGTCCTAAACAATATAGAGTATATACTTTCCTATGAAGTCATTGTTGAAGCTATGTATAAGGCTCAACCGTCCATTAGCGAATTGAGAATTTTCCGTAACAGAAGAATAGCACTCGCTGAGGGATATGTACCAGCTAAGTATAAGAATCAATTTGTCGAAATAGTTAAAAAGAAAGTTCCTAGAATACTCTACTTTAAGATAAAAGACGTAGAATTTGGTGAAAAAGCACCGACATATGTTGAACATAAAGGTTGGCTTAAATACGTTTACTCATTGACAGCTATGCTTGGAACACCAAGCTATTGGGAAATTAATCCAACCCTAATCCTCACAGTTCTCTTTGTAATAATGTACGGTATGATGTTCGGAGATATCGGTCAGGGCTTTCTCATATTCCTCTTTGGACTCTGGCTACTGAAGACTAAATACAGGATATTCGGAATATCCGAAGAAGGAGCACAGAGCCTTGGAGCGTTAGCGACGCTTTCAGGAATATCAAGCATAATCTTCGGAATACTCTATGGCTTTATAATATTTCTTAAGCCACTTTCAGAACATCCGATACTACTTAGCCCGCTTCATAATATAAATGAGATAATAACTATAGCACTTATTTTCGGAGTAATACAGCTCCTCTTATCAATGACTTTGAACACGATAAATAACCTTAGAATTAGAGATTTCGGCGGAGCCATTTTTAGTGGAACAGCATTGATGGGTATAATATATTATCTCTCAGGCATATACATCGTCTATCATCTCGCTATAAACAACTTCAATTTAGGAATACTTTCCAATCCTTCAATACAACCCGCAATCTATACCTTACTCCTATCAATGGGCGCAATCATAGGGTATGGAGTCTACGAATTCATTCATACTAAGAACTCGGAGAAACTTATGCATGCAGTATCTGAAATACTAGAAATGGTCATCGCATATCCAGCCAACTCTCTCTCATACATACGTCTCGCAGCCTTTGCAATGGCTCATGAAGCCTTCGGGGTACTAGCAGAAATCATGGCCACGTTTGCAGGCGAAATAGTCAGCTATCTTGTGGCCAACTTTCTAGTCTTGGCCATAGAGGCTCTTGCTGTAGGTATACAATCTTTACGACTGATATACTATGAGTTTTCCACAAAGTTCTTCAAAGGCGAAGGAATACCCTTCGAACCCATAATAGAAGAAACAAAACTGCAGAGTATATTAGTCAAATGACCTTTTCCTTTTCTTACCTAAAATTCAATTAAATTTTACGGTAAATTATTTTTTAACAGACAAAGTATTGTTACTAAGAAGCAATATTTATTTAGCATAAATACTCTTGGGATATGGTCGAAGAGCAATGATAAAGAAAGTAAACAAGATTATAGCATTGTTCATTGCGATAAACATAGCGTTGTTCATGATATCGCTGACTGTTTTCGCTTCAGTAGCTAGCGAAAAAATTCCTGTTGCTCTTCAGCAGGAAGAAAAGGCAAAAACTCTAAGTACGGCTGATGCGTATGCGCTCCTAGCCGCAGCCATAGGCCTCGTGGGATCAACGTTTGCTGCTGGAATAGCTCTAAGAGGTGTCGCTACAGCAGGTTTCGCCGCAATGGTTGAAAGACCAGAAGTAAGAACGTGGCTTCTAATTATGGGCGGTCTAGCAGAAGGTATAGCTGTATATGGATTATTGTTAGCTATACTTATTCTAGGAAAAATATAAAAACAGTATTAGCTTTATTTTTCTCAAAATTTATTCTTCTATGAATACCAATGTGGATAATATTGCTTCTTCTGTTAATCCTATGTTTTTGCCTAAGATTATCCTTTCTAGATTCTCGGCTTCTATGTGTGCCATAATATTGTACAAGTAAATGAAGGGGAGTTCAACAGTATGTGGTGTTAACAAGTATATAGAGTATCTTATCAACCCTCGTTTAAGCAAATTCAAGAAGTCTGTAAGCCTGTTTGTGGAGAGATATTCTATAGCTTCCTGGTAATCAATTTTGAGCTTCTCCAAATATTCGCGTAGTCTAACACTGTGGATATCAAAAGGTATGCCTTGATTTCTTATAATTTCAGGTAGATTTTCTTTACCCAGAATTTTTTCCCAATATATGAGCTTCCCCATATACTCCGTCCTGAGTATTTCAATGAGTTTGTCTAGTTTTCTTTTGAGATTTCTTGACTTATTTATCAATCCTATAATGTAACTATAATATAAGTTTTCGACAAAGAACTCTCTCTCGGCTACAGTTCCAGTTATGAATTTTGGCACTTTTTTGTTCTTCATATAGGGAGTCGCTCGGAGTGTCTCCCAGAGTGTTCCTTCGCTTGCTATTTTGCTAAGCCTGCTGGGGCTAATATAGTGTCCATAAGGGTAATATAGCACCTTTCTTTTGCTTCCCATAATATATCTTAACTGAATTTTAATGTTCTCTATCTCCAAGCGATCGAGAAGAGCTCTTACAAATTGCTCGTAATCTTCTGGAGATATTTTTGCTAGAAGATTCATCCTGTTTATATAAACTCTATAGACCTTCTCTATCTTGTCGTGTAGAGAATCGTCTTCCTTGATATGCATATAGTCTGGATAATCTGCTAGTGACCTCTCCTCCCTTATTATCAGTTCATAATCATTCTTGTTCAGCAACCTTGTTTTTAATCCGTGAGCTCTTACTACGAGATAAGTTTCCATTATCTTTCACCTATGAGTTTTATTCTTACGAACTCCTCTATTTCTTCCTCCGTTACTCGTTCTTCTATATGGTGTAAAGCGTCTTCGAGCTTCGGTATAAGGTTTTTCTCCAACGAGTTTACGACGCGATTTATATACTGAAGCTGTTCACATAGTTTTTCTACTGCTATTTCTTTGTTAGCTACCTCTATCATCGTCTTCACAGCTTCCCACAGTTTTTCAAGCGCAGTCCTATATTCGGGGTCAGTTATTTTCGAAAAATCTGGTTCTATGACAATTCTTGCCTGAGGCACGGCTACACCTTGATAGCTGACAATCACTGTTTCTATTTTAGGTGGCGTGGCCAAGTTAGATATTGATAAAAACTCATGTTCTCCTCTTGACATCCTTATTTTCGAAACTATTTCTGAAGCCTCTGCATATTGTTGTTCTGCTTCGGGTCTTTTCTTTAACTCGTCCATTATTGAAAATACTTCTTTAACGAGCTGGTCCCTTCGCATCTGAAGTACATCTTTGCCTCTTTTAACTAGCTGTAGTTTTCTCCTAAGTAGGAGAAGTGTACCTCTTGAAGCTGGTAGAAACGCTAGTTCAGATGACATGGCTCAGCTCCTGTAATTTGGATGATATTTCTCTATCAGACGTTTCGGTATTCTAACTAATTCTTCCTCTGGAAGGACGGCTAGTACCTCCCATGCTCTGTCTAATGTTTCCTCTATGCTCCTATTCTCGTACGGGTCTTGGCTAACAAACTTGTTCTCAAATTCTTGGGCAAATTTTAGGAATCTTCTCATTCTCTCGCTTAATCCCACCTCTCCTATAATCCGTGCCAGATCCCTTGCTTTTACACCTCTTGAGTATGCATCGTAGAGCTGGTCTGCAACATATCTATGATCTTCTCTGGTTTTTCCTTTACCTATTCCAGCTTTCATCAGCCTGCTGAGACTTGGAAGAACGTTTACTGGCGGATATATGCCTTGGGCATTAAGTTCCTGACTTAAGAATATTTGTCCCTCGGTGATATAGCCTGTGAGGTCCGGAATTGGGTGTCTTAAGTCGCCTCCTGGCATAGTTAGTATTGGGAATAGAGTTATACTTCCTTTCTTTCCTTTGATTATTCCAGCTCTCTCATAGATCGTTGCGAGGTCGCTGTACATGTATCCTGGATAACCCAGCCTACCGGGTATTTCTCCTCTAGCCGTACTGATTTCTCTTAGAGCCTCACAGTAGTTTGTCATGTCTGACATTATGACTAGTACATGCATTTCTAGGTCGAATGCTAGGTATTCTGCGACAGTTAGGGCAATTCTCGGCGTCATTAATCGTTCAACTGCAGGATCATCAGCCAGGTTGAGGATTGCGACCAGTCTTTCTAGGGCTCCAGTCTCTCTAAATTGTTCTATGAAAAACTCTGCCTCGGTGTTTCTTAGACCTATTCCAGCAAAAACAACGGCGAATTCTTCTCCTTTCCCTCTTACCGTGGCCTGCCTTGCGACTTGTGCTGCAACCATATTGTGTGGAAGCCCTGAGACGCTGAATATTGGGAGTTTTTGTCCTCTCACAAGGCTGAACATTCCATCTATCACTGAGATCCCTGTCTGAATGAATTCGTGCGGATATTCCCTAGCAACAGGGTTTATTGGTTCTCCTATGATTTCCCTGAGTTCGCCAGCCATTATTGGTGGAAGACCGTCTATAGGTTCAAACCTTCCATTAAACATTCGCCCTAGAACGTCTTCTGAAACTCTTATCTTGAATGTTGTTCCCGTAAATTTGATAAGAGTGTCTGTTTCTAGGCCTTCTCGGTCTCCGAGAACTTGTACTACCGCTTGTCCGATGCTTGTTTCTAAAACTCGTCCGAACCTTTCTTTACCGTCCTTTCCGTAAATTCGGACTATCTCGTCATATCCTACATTCTCTACCCCATCCACGATCATGAGGCTTCCTCTTATCTCTCTGGCCCCCCTATACACTTTTCCAGGATACCTTGCCAATAACTCATTAATCATATCAAACTCCGCGGACATCGCTCTCACCTTGCAGCTTCTAAAACCACACCATGCTTTCGAGCTATTTCATCCAGCTTGCTCATAACCCTATTATATAATTCCTTTACCGCAGGTAGACCGCGCTCGTCCTCTTTAACCCTCATCATTTCATATATTTCTGGCAGCTTAACTATCTCTTCCACAGAGACTCTCTTCCTGATAAGCTCATAAGATTTGTCAAAGAAATCCACCATCATTTTTAAAAGCCAGTACTGTTTTTCTGGATAACAAAACACATCTTCGCCAGAAAGCGCTGTCTGTCTTAAGAATCCTTCCTTTAATATTTCTGCTGCAAGAAGAATAAGTCGTTGGTCGTCTGGTAATGCTCCCTCTCCGACCACGGAAGCTATTGCTTCGATTTCGCTAGAAACTGTAAGAAGCCTAAGCGCCTTTCTTCTATATTGCGGAAAATCTTTAGCTATGTTTTTGACCCACCATCTTTCAACGATATCCGCATATTGACTAAAGCTTCTTAGCCAGTTGATCGCGGGAAAATGCCTCCTGTAGGCCAGCTCTGGATCGAGAGCCCACATTGTACCCACGAATCTCAATGTATGAATTGTTACGGGTTCGTTAAAATCTCCTCCTGGAGGCGATACTGCTCCAAGAACCGTAACTGATCCTGTTCTATCAGGCTTCCCCATAGCCTTAACTCGTCCTCCTCTCTCGTAAAATTCTGCAATTCTATCAGGTAGGTATGCCGGGTAACCACGCTCTACCGGCATTTCTCCAAGTCGACCTGATATCTCTCGAAGCGCTTCTGCCCATCTGCTTGTAGAATCTGCTATAAGTGTGACGTCGTATCCCATATCCCTATAGTATTCTGCAATGGTTATACCCATGTATATAGATGCTTCTCTAGCTGAGACTGGCATGTTTGATGTATTAGCAATAATTATGCTTCGCTCCATGATCGGTTTTCCGCTTCTAGGATCTATAAGTTCTGGAAATTCTTTCAGCATCTCAGCAATCTCGTTGCCTCGCTCTCCACATCCAATATAGATAACTATCTGAGAATCACTATACATCGCCACCTTGTGAAGTGTGACTGTCTTTCCAGTTCCGAATCCTCCCGGAATTGCAGCTGCTCCTCCTTTTGCCACTGGGAAGAACGTGTCTATTACTCGCTGACCTATGATTAAAGGAACCTCGCTTGAAAGTCTCTCTTTGTAAGGTCTGGGCGTTCTCACAGGCCATTCTTGTATCATGTTTAGCTCAATCTCCCTTCCGTCGCTTTCAAGCACAGCCACTGTCTCCTCTACGGTAAAGTCTCCTTCCTCAATTCTCTTAATAGTACCGCTTATACCTACTGGGACCATTATCTTATGTTCAATTAGAGAGGTTTCCTGTACCGTGCCTATAATATCTCCCGACTCTACTTTGTCGCCCACCTTCACTTTTGGTATAAAATGCCACTTCTTGTCCCGGGGGAGCGCATTTACCTTTACTCCCCTTCTCACGAACGGACCTACAAGCTCTAGTATATTTTTAAGTGGACGTTGTACTCCGTCAAAAACTGTGGACATTAGTCCTGGGCCTAGTTCTGCTACCAGAAGTTTACCTGAAGCAAACACTGGCTCGTTTGGTTTTATACCGCTTGTATCCTCGTATACCTGCACCATAAATCGTTCTTGGGATACACGCACTACCTCTCCTAGTAGCCGTTCGTTGCCTACATATACTACTTCTCCAATCTTTATGTCTGGTATTCCCCTAGCTGCTACCACTGGTCCTGAAATGCTGATGATATAACCCTTCCTTTCGTTACTCATTGGACACCAACCCAAATTTACTGATAGCCAGTATATATGCGATACCGTTTGTTAATAATCATAGTTATTCCCTGTTCTTCGAGCTAATAGATGACCTTATTATTGTAAAATAGCACCTTTGATATCGAACGTTGTTATGACAAAACACAGAATACCAAAGTTTTACCTTACAATACTCCTGATCTTTACTATCTGCATTATACAAGGCTTAGAAGCTGTATCTGCAAGCTATGAAGTCATATACAAGTTAAAAACAACATATGTAGCTGTTGGAGAGGGGGTTATCGATGAAACAATTTTTTCAAAAACCTTCATCTTAGCGCCTACAATAAATGGATGGCAAAGACTGTTAAACTATACACTCTTAGTCAACGGAAAAACCGCTAACATAATAGTTAAAACAGATGGTCAAAAAAACAAGTACGTCACCTTGGATAAAAACATTAAATTTGACGGAAAAATAAACCTTACATTAATCCAATACATAAAGGTTGAAACTGGCCATAGCAGAAAAAAATATCTACCTCCATCCAACGATACCGGACAGACCCCTCAAGACCCTAGGCTTTTATCTATTAAGGGATTCTGGAACTGTAGCTACAATAATATAGGTTTTAAAGATCTGAAAAATCTAGCAAACCTACTTAGCGAGAACACACAAACTCGCATCGACTACGTCTACAGGGTTATAGAGTGGGTGAACAAGAATACTAAATATACACTTGGTCTAAAAGGGGGAGGAATTATGTGTCCTGCCGAATTTTATTCACTAAAAGAGGGGGCATGTGGAGACATACATGCATTTTTAACCACAATGTTAAGAATAAAAGACGTTCCAAGCTATCTCTACTATTCTCTCATCTATTATGGTGGAAAAAATATAACATACCAAGGCAGAGACGCCAGCTTCCATGCATATAACGCTCTCCCCCACATTTTCTCTATGGCAGTTCTAGATAGCACTGAGTTTCCCATAGACATAACGTATTCAAGCAGCTCTTCTGGACAGCCAATCGACAACATATTATATGCTGGTGCAAACTCGAGAGAGAACATAATTGTCCTATACAAGGTTATAGATGCAAACCCTAACGACTATCTCATGGTATACTTTCCTTCAAACAACTCAAAGGTGTCTCTCTACATAAGTCTAACTAAAACTGTAAAGCTGGAAAAAAGACCCGAAACTGGACAGACGATATTGATTGTCCTTTCACTGGCGCTCCTAGCTTTACTCATTCTATTTAAGCCTCCTTCCACAGAAAGGACATATAACGTGTAGGTCTCCATAGGGAAGTTCTCGTCCACAGTAAGGACATTTTTTCTTACCAGAAGTGGATGGAATACTAGGCTGCGAAGTTGTAATCTGAGGTGCCTTTATCGGCTGTTGCGGCTTCACAGCGGGCTGTGTACTAACCATAGGCGGCGACACGGGCTGTGTGCGCTGTACTACGGGTTTTGTAGGTGCAGATATGGGCTGGGACGGCTGTTTTTGTTCTACCTTCTTGACTGATGGAGCCTGCGGAATGACCGGCGTCTGGACAGGCATTGGTTGAACTGGTTTCGGCTGTATCTGCATTGGAGTTGGCTGTGGCGTTGGAGTAACTACCTGTGGGGATGGTAGTTGTCTGCTCTTTAATTCTTCTTTTATGCGAGCAAAGAGATAATATGAAAAGGCGTTCGTAATTTCTACTACACTAAGGTACCCTAGAAAAAGTGCGGCAGCAAGAGACATGCCTATAGCCACACTCTCTTTTAGCTGAGCGATAAATAGAGGGAGAAAACCTAGGATAGCTGTAACAATTGCACCGATCACAGCGTATATCATAGCCTTTTGTTTCATTTTGAGAAATCTTCTCCTTATCTCAATTATCGAGGACGCCTGCATTTTCTGGGGTCTTTGCACTCTGGGTGGGGATTTTTTCTTTTTCTTTCCGCCAAATATTGGAGACATCTCTAATAACCCCTATCTCTTTGTTTAAAAATAATGTATGTCTGGTAAAAAAGCGCTTGGACTATGTCTGAGCTACAACCTTTTTGACTATTGTCTTTTCGCCCTCCACTTCGAGGTCCGCGATAATGCTTTTATTTAGGATTTCAACAGCCTCTTCGCTTGAGAGCGAGAACCTCGGAGATCCTATCTTGATCTCTAGTCCTAAAAGGTTTGCAAGCTCAGAGAGTGTATACGCGATATCTCTTGTCCTGCTTTTCGCTAAAACCATCGAGTCCTGGAGTTCTAGAAGTAACTTTCTCACCTGAAAAAGGGCCTTTTTATGTTTTAATGGAAGTTCTTCACTGGATAAGATATCTTCTATTATCTGTAGAGCCTTTACAATTTGCGCCCTCATTTAAATT
>CAZJJA010000003.1:0-40811 GCA_964546235.1 uncultured Thermofilaceae archaeon
CAACAGCCTCCCTCAACTGCTGCTTAACATCATCTAAGCCGCCTATGTCGTCCCAGTGTACTTCCGGTACCTCTACGTAGACTTCGCGAAGGGCACTTGGTTGTATGTCTTTCATTGCTTCGAGGAAGTCTTTTCTTGTCACTTTTATTTCCTTTAAAATTTCTGGTGGTATTTTTTCACTTTCTAAATCTATTTTTGGTAAAAATCTACGCAAGGCATGCATTGCCGCTTCTCTACAGAGTGCAGCTAGGTCCGCTCCAGTGTATCCATGCGTCAGTTCGGCTATTTCATCCAGATTTACATCTTCTGCTAACGGCATATTGCGTGTATGTACTTGAAGAATTTCTTTTCGAGCCTTTTTGTCTGGTACAGGAAATGCTATTTCGCGATCAAACCTTCCAGGCCTTCTCAGTGCAGGATCGATATCGTTTGGACGGTTAGTCGCCGCAATGACTATCACTTGTCCACGCTCTTTCAATCCGTCCATTAGTGCTAGGAGTTGTGCTACTACTCTTTTCTCAACCTCACCAGTTACGGCTTCTCTTCGGGGTGCTATCGCATCTATTTCGTCTATGAAAATTATAGCGGGCGCGTTCTTTGTGGCTTCTTCAAAAACTTCTCTGAGTCTTTGTTCGCTTTCACCATAAAACTTGCTCATTATTTCTGGCCCATTTATAGCAATAAAGTATGCTCCAGTTTCGTTGGCGACAGCCTTGGCCAAGAGAGTCTTACCAGTACCAGGAGGACCATAAAGGAGTACGCCTTTTGGAGGGTCTATTCCTAGATGTCTGAATAGCTCTGGGTGTTTTAACGGAAGCTCAACCATCTCACGAATCTTCTGCTTAGCCTCCTCAAGATCACCTATATCTTCATATGTAACCCTAGGAATTGCAAGTTCTGTAGTTACAGGCTCGGTTCTAAGATTAATCTCCGTGGTGTTTACGATTTGTACCGCTTGTGGCGGTACTGTATTTACTACTGTGAATTGAAGTGCTGTATTAAAGAAGGGAATTTCTACTATGTCTCCACGCCTTAAAGGTCTTCCTAGTAATCGACTTTTAACATATTCTACTAAGTCTGGTGTAACCTCAATACCTAGTTTAAATGAGGGTGCCAGTGTAACACGCCTAGCAGGAGCTAGTTTGGCTTTCCTAACCTTTACCATGTCGCCTAGGGAGACACCAGCATTTTTTCTAATGATGCCGTCCATTCTGATAATGCCTACGCCCTCGTCTTCTAGTGGTAACGGCCATACTATGGCAACTGTGACTTTCTTACCCTCGATTTCTACAGCATCTCCGGGTTCGACACCAAGCTTAGCCATCGAACGTCTATCTATTCTGACTATACCTCTTCCAACGTCACGTGTTCTAGCTTCAGCTACACGAAGCTGTATCTCATTATTGTTAGCCATAAACATTCACCAACTGTATAAAGGAAATTTCTCCTATTAATAGTCATGGTTTATAGAAATTAACTAAAAAATAGAAAAATTAAGATACAATCTCAACAATATCGTTATCTTCTGGAACGAAATCCTTGCCAACTTTTTGCGGATTAAATTTAAACCTAGTACTCCATACTTTAGCGTACTTAAAGTTTCTATATAACTGTGAATGAATTATCTTCGCTATTTCTATAACTTTTGTACCCCTCTTTACGACTACAGGCTTTTCTTCAACTTTTCCAGTACGAGGATTCCTTGTATAAACCTTGATGAGATCAAGAGAAGCAAATATATATTCAGCAACTCTGTCGAACGAGAAACTTTTGCATGTTTTTTCACTGAATAAAAAGACGGGAATTGGATGGACCTTGCGAGCAAATTTCTCGCATATTTCCTTGCTTATTCCTTGATCAACTTTTGTTAAAATAATAGCTGTAGGTTTATAATTAATGCTGCCAAATATAGCCTCTTCTATTGCATCGAGAGTGGCCGATCCCTCTATTGTGACGATAGCATGATATATTCCATATTCCCTTAAAAGTGAAATAACCTCTTGCTGTGTGGTATTTTCAAGGTTGCCTATGATAACAATTCCTCCATGTCGTTTTCTCTCTATCTTAACAATCGCTCTTGGTTTTGTCAACGAAATTCTACTTTCTTCCAATTCTTTACGTAGTATTTCAAATTGATATAGCGGGTCTACAGTTGCATCGATGACTAGCAATATTGCATCAGCATTTTTTGCTAATGCTAAAACTCTATTTCCCTCAAATGCGCCTTTAGAAGCGCCTTCCATTATCGAGGGGGTATCAATTAATTGGAAATATACTCCTTTCCATATAGCTACTCCGGGTTGGGGTTTTTTAGTGGAAAAGGGAGAGAGATTAGACCTTACATTAGCACCAGTTATACATTTAAGAAAAGTAGTTTTACCTGAATTCGGAAATCCCAATAAAACTACTTGGATATCACCAACTTTTTCAACAAAAAATTGTTCTCCACGACCAGCTTTTTTCCTCTTTCGAAGTTCTATTTCTCTCCTAAGCGAAGCCATTTGGCGGGTAATCTGCATTCTCAATTTTTCAGTGCCTTTGTGTTTTGGTATCGCTGACATAAACTCCTTTAACGCGGCCAATTTTTCCTCTGGAGTTTTAGCTTCCATCACCTTACGCCATTTACTTTTTGCCTCTGCAGGCAGGTTAGCTGGCATAAAGAGTCCCTGATTTTTCTCATACATTCTGTCTTAAATTCTTGTTATTAAGCCTAGAATTGGAAAAATTTGTCAGAAAAGACAGTACGTATTTTATTGATTGAATATCTTTATTTATAAGTCTTTTTATTTATAATATATTAGTTTTCTCATGGAAATTGGTTAAAGATATTTATATCGATACTGAGGTTGATGTAATAGTGCAGAAACCAAAGGATGAAAACAATGATAAAGGGATATATGCTGATTAAAACAATGCCTGGCAGAGAATATGATGTCGCTATGAAAATAAAGAGCATCGACAATGTCGTTGATGCCACGGTAACCTATGGATTGTGGGATATTGTAGTTGAAATATTAGCACCCAGTATGGCGGAGTTCGATAGAACAATTATGAGTATTAGGTCGATAAGCGGGATAGAGCAGACAGCTACATTGATAAGCCATGAAACTTAGTAGAACATTCGCTTAGCCGTTAGACAATCCATTCTTTCTTCTTGATCTTCTCTGGAATATACACATGTGATAGGAATTTAAAGCCATGTCCGCTGAGAGCCTCTATCTCTATCTTCTCTCCCTTCTTGATAAAGAGCTTTAGTTCTTTCATCCATGCCTTTGACTCTTTAAACCACGGATAGTTCATCAGTTCTTTAGCTCTCTTAATGTCTCTATCCGTTGCCTTGATAATATAATTTCTAGGTATCTTGTATTTCTCAATGTCTGTGACTGTTACTCCAAGAAATCTTGCTTCAGGTGTAGCAAGCCTCTCGCTTTCATAGCTTAACGATATGGAGCCGCTACGGTATACGCTGTAGATGTAGAATCCATAGCTGTCGGCGTCTGTTAGAATATAAACTGGTAAATCAAACTCTTCCCAGAGGCGTCTAACCATACGTCTTGTACTTCTATCAGGCTGTCCCTTACCAGTGATAAGCACGCAGTTATGTTTTTTCCAAAATTCTTCTTCATTTAACCTCTCGAATATTGCGTCTTTCTCTACAACTAGGACATAGTCTGCATCTACGCGTCTTATTTCTAGCCTATCGACGTTTGGTGGTATAGCGTAGGCACCGCTACCCATTCTTGAAAGGTCTATGTCATAGCCCTTTGATCTAATAATTACATTTCCTACAATTTTGCCCTTAGCATCATGCATGATGCCCATATGTTCTCTTAAAAGACCCGTAGCAACCTCGATGTCTTGTATCACGGCATTAGATTCTCTTTGATCATTCCATGTTTCCTCGCTTCTTTTTCTTCCTCTTTCGTCTACATAATATATTGTGTGTTTTCCAGTATAGTATAAGTCTCTGATCGTAGGGTAGTCTCCTTCCCGTCTTGCTCTAACGATTAGAGAAAGCATAAGAATTGTTTGCATAAATCTCTTCGATTCTCCAATATCGAAAAATTCTCTTCGTGCACGTCGAGGACCAAGTACTAGGATTTTCTTTTCTTTATCCCATATAGTGTTGGAAAGAGTTCTTACAGGAATCTCTAGGTATGGTGGTTTTTCCTTTAATATCAGGTTGGCTACCTTTTTGCCTAGTTTTTCAAGTCGTTCAAGGATCTCTTTATCTGAAGGAGCTACAGCTTTACCTCGTTGTGACGGGGACATTTACAACACCCCTCTTTTTAAGTTCTTTATCTAAAATCTTTTCAAGCTTGGTTTTCAACAGATTCTCATCAATCCCCGTAATATAGGCCAGAGACCTCGTAACCTCTCCCATATATTTCTTAATAGTCACTTCTTTACGCTTAACCTCATGTAGCTTCTCCATTTTAGATAGGTAGCTTCTAAGCTTTCTTGCAACCTCTCTTATAGCTATTTCTAACTCCTTTTCGACTTCAGGAACATCAGCTATAGCCTCCTTTCCAACGCTCTTGAATGGAAGTTTTGTTGAACAGATATGAGTTATAACTGCTAAAGGTGCCGGGAACTTTACCTTATATATGTTCCAATCAATCGAATCAACTATTTTTCTAGAAACATCAACTCCTTCATCGTATAGGAGCGGCATTCTATTAGCAAATCTCAGCAACATTGGCGTGTTTTGTAGCTGGATTTCGCCCCCATATGCAATCGCTGCTTCAACTATGAACGGGTGGCCACCATAAGAAGAAGGAGGTCTTGTCACAGCTGCTACAAATTCTGGTTTTAATATGCTTTTAACACCTTCAGCTAAGAGGTCTTCTCCTAGTGGAGACAAAGTTATTGGGCGGGGTCTTCTCCATTCATCATATCTTTTCATACTATTCGAAAGTTTCTCGAGATCTGTAATCCTTAGGCTTTTCACCTTTGTGTTTGGATCTAGACCAGCCCATTTTAGAAACTCTTCAGCGCTCTTATCTCCAACGCTTTCAAAGAACTTTTTAAGAAAGTCTTTTAAGGTAAGGTCCTCGTCAAGAGATCTTATCATGTTTTTGAGTATTTCGATATCAACGCCTCTAGGATGATGTTTTCCTATTTTTGGAGGTTCTGGAAGTTTTCGGGATGCTCTTTCGTAGATAACTTCTCCGTCTGGAGTTTTTAACCGTATCGTAGCATAAGGTGCTATAAGAGCAGTCCTCCTGATGTATTCTTCAATGCGTTTTCTTGCCATGCTCCAGGCTCCTTCTGTGACGAGTCTCACAACGGTACCATGCCATTTTCTTCCCTTTTTTCGGACATTCAGACTGATTATATGGGGAAAGTTTTTCCCTATATCGATGTATAATAAGTATTCATAAATGACCCTCGAATCGATCGTCGAACTTTTAATATATATAGGTTGGGCAGTGGTGATTTGTGCATGCAAGACAGCCATTTTTACGCCGAGACCGAAAACGCCCCTGGTTTGTCTGATAACGTATTTTGACCCATAAAATACTCTACCGAATACATTGGGGACTTCTGTAATGGGTATTCCTATTCCGTTGTCCGCTACAGTGATTATAACTCTGTTTTCGCGCTCAGGGTCAAGCTCTATCTCCACATTGATTTCTGGTAAAATGCCGTGAGTTTCTGTTGCATCCAGAGAGTTTTCAACTAGCTCTCTTATAGTTTGATATAGAGCCCTAACTGGATTAGAGAATCCAGCTATTTCTCTATTTCTATGGAAAAACTCGGCTGGTGAAAGTCCCCTATACTTCTCCACTAGAGATCCCGACCTATAATGATGAGATGCTACTTAAACGCTTCTTCAAAATATTTATTAATTATTGTAATCAATGTTAGATAATAACTTTAAACCACTTTTTCTTCTTCCTTTTTTTATTTCTATTTATATTAGAAGATAAATATATTAGTGAAAATAATAATAAAAATCCTGATAATAAGATGATAAATTCATGTTTTATACTACTAGAAATAAGATTGAAGTTTAACTGTAACACATACATATTACATCCGTATACCTGTCGGTCAAAAAGATATATGTAGATATCAGTGAAAATACAGCATAGAGTGCTAGAGGAGTAGTTATATATGCCAAACAGTATGGAAATTCTCAAGAAGATTTCAGCACAGCTATGGTGGTCTCCGCATAAAAATATTCCAGTTTTAGAAGGAAGTAGAGAAAAAACGTTATTGAAAGTAAAAGCAACGCCCCCCGTAGATGCAAGGCCTATATTTGGCTTTTTCTATAAGGACGTATATAGGATTATTGAGGAATACTTTGGTGGCAATTTTTCTAGTATAATTCCTAGGCGGAAGATAGTTCTAGGGAACAAGGTACAATATCCAGACTATGGAGAGGAAATAATTATAGATGGACAAATAGTAGGACATATTATCTACGATCTTTCTGGGAAAAGATGGCGTTTTCGTCCCTTATACATATCTGTCTATAAAATGGTAAAAGAAAAAACAGGATATTATGCAATTACAAGTCTTCCTAAAATAGTTAGAGGATATGAAATTCATAGAAGTGACATTATTTCATCAAATATTCCAGAAAACGACGAATATATTGCCGTCGCATCGAAGGATTTAAGTTATCTAGGGATTGGAGTAAAAGCAAGAAGAAATAGAATCTATGTTCTGAAAAGTTGGCGTAAAAAACCATACGCTTATTTAGAAGGCGACCCGACGTGGAGAGATGTTATTTCAGAAAATCTGGAGAGACTCATAAAGTTGGAAAAAGAAGCTATAGCTTTTATAAGGAAAGTATATGAAGAATATAGGCTTCCGGTTTTTGTATCGTTTTCTGGAGGAAAGGATAGTCTTGTAACATTACATCTTGTAGAGAAAGCTCTCGGGAGAGACTTTTTGGTTGTTTTCAACGATACAGGTATAGAGTTTCCAGAAACTGTAGAGTATGTAAAAAGGATAGTTCAAAGGGAAGGCTTAAAATTAATCATAGCCGATGCAGGCGATAAGTTCTGGCGTGGAGCAAAGATAATGGGACCTCCCGCAAGAGACTTTCGTTGGTGTTGTAAGGTGACGAAATTTGCACCACTAGCTAGAGAATTAAAAAAGATATACCCTGAAGCTGCTTTGAGCTTTGTTGGGATCAGGAAATATGAATCGTCACAAAGAGCTCGTTCTTCAAGAGTTTGGCGAAACAAATGGTTGCCCAAGATCATAGCGGCGACGCCTATATTGGATTGGACAGCACTTGACATATGGCTATATATATTATGGAAGAAGTTGTTGCCTAACAAGTTGTATTATCATGGATTCGACAGGATAGGATGTTGGCTATGTCCAGCCTCTGAGATGGGTGAATTCGAGCTTGCAAAACGAGTGAATCGCCAAATCTACGAAGCATGGAATGTTTTCCTCAAGGAATATAAGGAGAAAGAAGGCTATCCTGATGAGTGGCTAAAATATGGATTATGGCGATGGATTGAACCTCCTAAGGACATTTTAAGATACCTTGGAAAAAAGGAGAAGTTTTACCAGGAGCGTAGAGGTGCAAATATAAGAATAGTATCAGAAGAAGGAAAGCTAAAAATAATAGTAAAGAAGAGCGTAATTCCCCTTGCTGAAGAAAAGTTTCTAAATATTTCAAAATCAGCATCACTTGACAGAACCCAGCTTAATATAGAAAAGCTAGGTGAGGATGAACTTACAATCTTGGTTACAGATAGAAGAAAACTAGAAAGCGTAACTAGGATATCTATACGGGCCTATCATTGTTCAGAATGCCTTGAATGCGCTAATTGGTGTCCCAAAAACGCGATATCTTTAGACAAGGCACTTGGAGGGATAAAAATTGCAGAAGACAAGTGTACATCGTGCAACCTTTGTAACATCAAATGTCCTATGGTGGAATATACGTTTAAATTAATGTGGCTGAAAGAAGAGGGCAGAAAATAGCTTAGATCTTCTGTAATGGCTTGCCGCAGATCTGGCACTTGTGGAATGTTTTCTTTGCACAAATGGGACAATAATATACTTCACAGTTGGGGCAATAGTACATTTCATCGCCTTTGTAGAGTTTTTTCCCGCAGCGAACACACCTACTTATCATCAGTGTTTTAGGAACATATGCCATATTAACACCCTCCTCAATCACTGAATACTAGGCTATAAATGTTTTATCGAAGAGAAAATGCGTAGTAACGGTAATGGTTGTATTTTCTCTTTAATCTTTTCTTCTCCTCCCTTCAGATATATCCCAGATATGTAAAGTCTGCCTTTACTGCATTTAGGACACTGACCAAGGTTCTTAAACACATAGTCTCCTTTTTCATAATTTCTTTCTTCTGAATAATCACAATGTGTACACTTGACGAGACTAACGAGTTTTCTAGGTGCTATCTTTATTCTAATAACCTTTGAGATAGACCATGCTATATAGGCTGCAAATAGAGCAACTAACAAAATTGACGAAAGATAATCTGTGCTGCCACTTTTCAGGTATAAGTAACCCAGGCCTAGCATGAGAACTATCGTGGCTACTAAAAGTATTATATAGACAGGAAGCCATCTCTTTTTAATACTATAAACAATGTCTTCGCTCATTAAGGTACACCTATAGTGTTTCCTACGCCTAGTATGACTATATTTGATGAAGGTAGCGTCCGCTCGTTTATTACTTCTTCTATTATTTGAACGGTTTCTTCCACAGCTTTGAATATTTTCTCGTTCATTACAGAACTTGCCTCGGCTTCAGACATTTTAATCAGTACTGCATAAAGGGGAATATTGTATCTAGTAGCTAGCTCTTCTATCTCGAACCTTTCGACACCTATTCCGCCCATGGCCACACCAAATCCATGAGATATTATTCCTGTCTCTTCTCCCTCAAGTTTTAGGGCTGCATCAATCGATATTATGAATGAAATTTTTTCTCTCTCTAAAATCCATCTTAGGGCATCATCGAGATGCCCTACAGTGGCACCGGGACCCTTAGCTTTTACCAGAAAAACTCTTCTCCCATTGATTATTGTCTCGTCTATCTCGCTGTCCTTTACAGGCTCATAGTGTCGTACATCCTTGTATTTTCTGAGAAGCTTTGCTACAACAAGAGGTCCTGCGGTGTCACCTATAGGTATGCCGTTTTTAAAAGCCTCTAATGCTCCCTCTAATGCTTTAAATTCTTCTGATATGAAAGGTAATTGTGCATTAAGCTGAAGGATAAGCCAAAGACTCTTGAATTTTCGGGCTATGAGATAATAATGGTTTATTATCTTGTATAGAAAGTTTAATGCTCTAACTGCCTCTACAAGATTGATAAGATTCTGTATATCAGTTTTTGAGGCATTTTTTGCTATAGATGAAACATCTCTCTCGATTTCTCTTTCTGCAGTTTTTACTATATGTTTTATTTTTTTAACAATACCAAATGGGTCAAGGTCTACTGGGAGTATATAAGTGATCTCAATAAGTTTTTGTAACTTAGCTTTTAATACATGTTCTTCTTTGCTGTCAGCATAGTTTTGGAACTGTTTCACTAGTATTTCAAATGCTCTATCTCTGCTCCTTTTAAAAGCAACAAGATAGTTTTCGGCCTCGCTTATAGCTCGCATAATTTCTAGTTCTCTAGACAAATAGGTAAATACCATTAAGATTAATATTGTCATTATCAGATCTGAGGGATTACCGTTCATTTCGTTCGCCCAACTATTATCGTAGTATAGGTGTTATACGGAACTATTATGTATATTCCGTTCATGCACTCTTGAAAACTTTTCTTGCATGTATTCTTTATTGGTAGATATTATGAGAGGGTTTCTGCTATCAGATCTGAGAGATAAAAAGTTCTTTGAGAAAATAGTTGGAAAAGATGTGTACTCAGTAAACGGTGAAAAAATAGGTAAAATATGGAAGATATATATATCTAAGAGAACAAAAATTCCCCTTAAAGTAGTTATTAAAAAGAAAAGCGGCGAAAAAATTAGCGTAGATCCAGAAAAATTAAGGATAGAGAAGAACAAGATAATAATTTTTTCTAAACCTTATACAAAAATTTCATATATAATGGCACGGCTCGATGACATTGTAGAGAATATAAAAAAGCTGAAGGAAGAGTTGTTTATACTTGATGAAAATTTTATCTTAAATTCTTCTGTCACATACGAAGAATATATTCAAGAGAGAAAACGTATAGATAAGGAAAGAATAAATCTTTTATTAGAAGCAAAAAATCTCGTTGAAATATTGAACAGTCTGATTGAAGAAGAAAATCTTTTCATAGATCTTGAAGAGAGAAAAAAGATCTACGAAATATTGGATATATTAGAGAATGATCTCATAGTTCTTCCCACGGATTTAGTTATTAATAGTATGTGATTTTATTTTTGTTTTTAATAAAAATATATGATAATTAAATTTATGGTATGAAATAAATATATGACGACGGAATATTTATACATCCCCTTTATACCTTAAAAAATAAAATACGGGTAATAAAATATAGGATAGTACGAACATGGTGATTTGATGTTAAAGGCGGATCTTTTTATTGAACTGAATGATAAAAATGAAGTAAAAGTCAATTATAGTAAGCTAAAAGATGCTACAGTTGAAGATTTTGAAGAAATCGCGAAGAAGGTTAGACCCTTATTAATGCCGAAAATAAATAAGGATTACAAGCTTTACCTAAAACATAAACCCGAACTTAGAGAGGGAGAAGAATTCATAACTTATACTCTCTCTGCATGCCCAGAATGCAACTCTATATTGCGAGCAGTTGTATTTAAGCGTGAAAATAAGGTATGGATTAGAAAAGTTTGCCCAGAACATGGTGAGATCGAAGAAATATATTTTGGAGATTATGAGCTATACGAAAGATTTAGACGTCATCAACATGACGGTAAAGGTAACGAGTGGACACATGTTCCCCTTATCGCACCCTGTCCATATAACTGTGGACTCTGTCCAAGGCATAAGTCACACCCAGCCCTAATAAATATAGTAGTAACCAACCGATGTGATCTGAGCTGTTTTTACTGTTTCTTTTTTGCATCAAGGGCAGGATATGTTTACGAGCCTACATTAGAGCATATCAGGTACATGATACGCCAAGCAAGAAGATTGCGTCCGCAACCAGCAATTGCGCTACAAATCACTGGAGGCGAACCTACTCTAAGAGATGACCTAGTTGAAATTGTAAAGTTGGCAAAAGAGGAAGGATATACACATGTACAAGTGAATACTACTGGTATACGAATCGCATATGAACCAGAACTCGCTAAAAAGTTGAGAGAAGCTGGTACAAATGTTTTATATATGAGCTTTGACGGTGTATCACCCTATACTAACCCTAAAAATCATTGGGAGGTGCCATACACTTTAGACAATCTAAGAAAGGCGGGACTCGGTGTTGTTCTTGTTCCAACAATAATAAAGAACTATAACTTACATGAGGTTGGAAAAATAATTCGCTTTGGACTAAAACACAACGATATCGTAAGAGGAGTAAACATACAGCCAGTTTCAATAACAGGCAGAATGCCTCGCAAACAGAGGGACAAAGAAAGAGTCACCATTCCAGACGTGATAATAGAAATCGAGAAAGAAACAGGAGGACAAGTATCTCGTTACGACTGGTATCCAGTACCAAGTGTGGCTCCAATATCAAGATTTATTGAAGCCATAACTGGTAAACCACAGTTAACATTAACAACACACTTTGCCTGCGGAGCGGCCACATATGTATGGCAGGAGGACAGTGAACTAATACCTATCACAAGGTTTGTCGATGTTGAGGGGTTCCTAAAATATCTCGACGAAAAAGCCGAGGAACTTGAAAAAGGCAAAAACAAATATTTCGTGCTACTTGACCTGCTAGTAAACCTAAGAAAATTTGTAGATATAAACAAAGCTCCAAAAAGACTTCGTGAAGGTAATAAAATAGTTAAAATGCTGTACAAGATCTTCATAAGACACGATTATAGCTCGCTGGGAGAGTTCCACTATAATGCTCTATTCCTGGGAATGATGCATTTCCAGGACCTTTACAACCACGACGTAGCCAGGGTGATGAGATGCGACATTCATTATGTAATGCCTGACGGAAGAGAGGTGCCATTTTGCTCATTCAATGTTATACCGGATCTCTACAGAGATAGAGCACAGAAAGCCTTTTCTTACTCGATAAAAGAGTGGGAAGCGTTGACAGGAAAGAAACTAATAAAAACGAAATATAAAAGAAACATCAAGAAATTGATCAGCAGCGAAACATATAGGAAACATTATGAAGGAATCATTGACGTCGATTCGATACCTTATGAGGATCACGTAATGGCATCTAAGAAGTTCGGAATACCAGTTATAGAAGAATAACCAGCCAGACTCCAAAGGGTGACAAAATGAAGGAAAAATTTTTCTCATTTAACGTAGTCGCAGATGACCCTAAACCATTAAATATGGAAGTTTCTACTGAGGTATTTCTCGTAAAGAACAGAGAGATATCAAAACCGAGTGATGCGAATGTTGTGGATTTTAATCCAGAGGATATAATATGTTTTGATGACGACTTTGGAGGAACGTTAAACATATCATTTAACGATCTGGTGCACGGAAAATACAATATCGAAGAAAAAGAATTTGATATAAAAGACGACGATGTTTTTATTGTAAAAAAGATCACATATACCGATATAAGAAATGGAGAAAAAAACACGCTGTTAAAAATTGATAAGTTAAAAGAGGGCATAAAAGAGACTGTCTATGTAGACAACCGGTATTTTCTCAAACCATGGAAACATCGTGTTCGTGTGATCACAGAAATACTGGATATTGATGAACAGGCACTAAAAGATATAATTGGATTATGACAAAGGTAAAAATTATTTCGACTACTGACTATTTTTACGAGAATATAATGTAGTTAAGCTTAAATATTATCTAGGATAAAATAAAGCAGAAGTCGAGGTGACGGCATGACAGCTTCTAAGCTTGATTCTGAAAAGGAGAAGCTTATCAACCAGGTAATAATTATAACAAACAAGCTTATCGAGTCAACAAAATCCAGAAAGATTTCTATAAAACTCCGCACTCTCCTAAGGTATGCATATGTCTCTTATATAAAGAAGACTACAGATATAAACATCATAAGGGGGCTCGTACCAAGAATTCGCCCCCCAGCCAGGCTTACAAACCAGTATTATTACAGGGAGATTGAAAGGGTTCTAAAACAGAAATTTAATGCACGTATCGAGAACAGGAGACAGTTCAGATACGTGGTTTTGTATAAAAAGTAAAACTTTTTTATTATTTTTCTCTAATACCCTTGCGTGTTTTAACGGCTTTTCCTCTTTTTATTCTTCCCATCTCTGAGCCTGGAAGAAGTGCTTTACCTATAGCAATGACTTTATCCTTGTTTTTGACAAAAACCTCGTCACCGGGTAGGATTTGAGGATCTGCCTCTATAACATGTTTGGAAAAAACAGTTCTACCTTTAGCTATGTATTCGGCTGCATCATCGGTAACGGCTATATAGTATCTGTCAGCTAAAAGATCATGTAGCATTATCACGCCTTGGGGTGTAAACACGACATAACTATCTGTGGCTCTGAGGGTGAAAACAAGTTTGCCTTCAATATATACGTGGCGAATCCTTCCAGTTGAGGAAGAACGCTGTATTCTAACGTCTAAATTTTTCAACATATGATATATTTTTTTGTAGTCTATTCCATACTGATAAGATAGAATACTTGAAATTATTCTAATTTCTAGCAGTGATGCTGGAGTTTCTGTGAACATCCTGAATCCCATAATTCTGTCGGCTTTTTTAGACCAATTGGATAAATAAATATACCTTTGTATTGTGTTGAATAGTCAGAGATGCTTCGTTGCGAATTATGCGGTAGGGAGATTAGAGGAGTAGCATATAAAGTAGTGATAGATAGGGCTGAAATGATTGTATGTAGCAGGTGCGCTAGGGGGAGAACTGTAGTAAAAGTAATTAACTTTAATAAGCCTTTCTTCTCCAAAGAGAGGAGGGGTGCGAATTTGAGATATAAGCCTAAGGTTCGCCGTGAGATTATTGAAGAGATTGTAGAGGATTATGCTCAGCGAATAAAAGAGGCTAGAGAAAGAATGGGTTTGACTAGGGAATTGCTGGCTACTATGGTTGGTGAAAAAGAGTCGACAATTAGAAGAATTGAAGCTGGAACTCTTCAACCTACAATCAACCTTGCCAAGAAGCTCGAAAAGGTTTTGAAGATAAAACTTATCGAGGTTTATGAGGAAGAAGACCTCTTGGGCGGTGAGTATAGAGGAGGGGGAGAATACGAACTCACCCTTGGAGATATTGTTGAATTTAAGGAAAAGTAAACCTAAGGTTTTTTAGTTATGAAGGGCAGGGTCATACTTGTTCAACGGCGTCTACGTAATGAAAAAAACATGCTTTATGAACTCAGAGAGTTAGCAGAAAGTGCAGGCTATATTGTTGTCGATGAGATCGAACAAGTACGTCCGCCAGACCCCAAATACAATATTGGTAGAGGAAAAGTCGAGGAACTGAAAACTATCGTTTACGAGAAAGATGTAGAGAAGGTAATTTTCTTCAATGAACTAAAGCCAAGCCATGCATATAATCTAAGAAAGGCTCTTCGGGTTGATGTTATAGACAGGTTTGAGCTTATCTTAGAGATATTCGCTAATAGGGCTGGTAGCAAAGAGGCCAAACTCCAAATAGAGCTTGCAAGACTAAAGAGAGAGCTAAGTTTTGCCAAAGAATATATCAGCTTAGCTAAAAGAGGAGAACTTCATGGTTTTCTTGGCGGAGGAAAGTATGCCGTGGACGCCTATTATACATACGTTAATTCTAGGATTTCTAAAATAGAAAGAGAGCTTGAAAAAATAAGGAGACAGAAAAATAACCGATGGAAGAAACGTGTCAAAGCAGGTCTCTACACTGTGGCTCTGACTGGCTATACAGGTGCGGGAAAAACTACACTGTTTAACAGGCTAACTGGACAAAACAGGTACATAGATGGTAAACCCTTCGCAACTCTCTCAACTGTGTCAAAGCGCATACGTATCAATGGTCTACCAATCCTAGTGTCGGATACTATCGGCTTTATAGACAGTCTACCAGAAACACTTTTCGACGCGTTTTACACAACTCTTGGAGAAAGTACATTAGCCGATCTCCTGTTGCTAGTAGTTGATATCTCAGAACCCGAAGAAGAAATAAAAAGAAAAATCTTAGCGAGTGTTTCTACACTCTACAGTTTAGCCATTCCCAAGTCAAAGATTCTTCTAGTTGCAAATAAAATAGACAAAATAAATAAAGCAGAAAGAGAAGCAAAAAGAAGCATACTCGAAAAATATACTAGAAATATTGTAGAGATATCAGCTCTAAATGGAGAAGGCATAGAAGAATTAAAAGAAAAGATTCTCGAAATGCTTCCTGAGAGAACATTAGAGAAAATCTATATCGAAACTAAAACTCACAGAAACATTATAAAAGAAATCGAAAGCAAGTGTAGAATAGTAAGCATTAAGCCTCTTGACGGAGGTATTATAGAACTCACCATCGAAGGGCGAAAAGAAGTCATCGAGAAATACAAGAGAAGGGTTGAGAACGTTGTCTTGGAAGCTAAAACATAAAGTCTACGTATTACGGCTCGGACACCGCCCACATAGAGACTTAAGGATAACAACACATGTAGGACTTGTCGCAAGAGCCTTTGGCGCAGATGGAATTATATTAGAAGAACACGTAGAAAAAAATACTATCCAATCCATACTCGAAGTCATCGAAAACTGGGGAGGACCATTTGAGGTGAAAGCTACAGGGTCCCCCATATCATTCATAAAGGCTTGGAAAAGAGAAAACGGTATAGTGGTCCATTTAACAATGTACGGGGTAAACATACAGTCAAGCGATGTAATTCAACGGATATTGGAAGAAAACAAAGATATTCTAGTAGTTGTTGGAGGGAAAAAGGTTCCAGGCATAGTATATGAACTCGCGGACTATAACGTTGCTATAGGAAACCAGCCGCACAGTGAAGTCGCAGCTCTAGCAGTATTCCTAGACAGGCTTTTCAGAGGAGAAGAACTGCTAAGAGAGTTCGAAAACGCTAAGATCAAGGTTATACCCTCTCCTAGAGGCAAAAAGGTCGTGAGAGTCTAACATAGGTTTACGCATCGAAATCTTTGTTTGATATTATTGACAATATTATAACGAGGTACTCTATCATGAGCTCTGAACAAGACGCGCTCGTAATACTTGCAGAGAAAATTCACGGAAAACTTGCCGGAGATATTGCAAAGCTCTTGAAAGAACATGGAGAAATAACAGACGACGACATAGCTAAAATATTGAAAATAGATGTAAGCGATGTCAGACGTACACTGAACCTAATGTTCGAGGCCCGTCTTGTAAAATATCGCAGAGCAAGAGACGAAAAAATCGGGTGGTACAAGTACTTCTGGAGGCTCACAGAAGAACCGGCCTACCAGATACTGGAGGATCGAAAACGCATGGCGATAAAAGTACTAGAAACAAGGCTGAGATATGAAGAAAACAACGAGTACTTCATATGTCCAAAATGTAAGAAAAGGTATACATTCGACGAAGCCGACGATTATGGGTATACATGCCCTGAATGCGGAGAACTACTTGAACCCTACGACAACACTGTGGACATCGAAATACTCAGAGAAGCCATAGAAAAACTAAAAGCATACAATCCATTACAGATATCATCATAGACATTTTCTACCAGTAATTTTGTCTAACATGAAGTTCAAAACGTCTATATATCGTTGTTTCAAAAGAAATAGACAGGGGATGATTTTTCAGAGTTACGCTGATACGTGAAGAAAAGGCATTAAAATGACCCCTGATATGAAAAAGGAATTTTTATTCCATTATTCTTCCAACGTTTAAAATATCGACCTGGCTTATTCCCTCGATCGACGATATGATATTCTCTAACTCGCTAGTCCCTCCTTCAATATCCTCAGGCATAAGGATGATTATCCTCAAAGCTTCAAGTCCAAACGCAATAGGTTCTGATTGATATTGAGCAATAGAATATTTCTCAGGTAATTTTTCCTTAATCTTTTCCAGAAGCACTTCTGGCTTAGTATCAGCATCCTCCGGCAATATTCTCATCAAAACTGCGACCTTAGCCAACCTGCACACCTCGCATTAAGGTCCTACAAAACCACACTTAGGACATACATAAGGATTGCCCTGTTTTCTGCAACGCTGACATCTCCATATAATCACTTCCCCACAATTAGGGCACCTAAACACTGCCGCCTTTTCGAAGGGAGGAATAGGTCTACCACATGATGTACACATTGGAAGTTTCAATGTAACGCTTGTCATCAAATCACCCTACAAGACACTTCAAAGAATCCTTTAAAACTTTCGCCAAGAAAGAGGGGTGGGTAGCCACCGCATTACGGCTCCCCTGATGGGAGTGGCCGCCGCGCTATCCAATCTGCGCCACGGGCCCCAGCCACAAACATGTATAAAAGATATATAAAAATTCATTGACTAACTGTTTCAAAAATCAGAATCGAATAAAACATAAGGCATAATGCTCCTTGAAATTAGTCTCAGTCGTTATCGACATCTCTTAAAGAAAAACATAAAATTCTCCAAGAATTCATCAACAAGGATAAACAAGGGGCCGTAGTCTAGCCTGGAAGGATAGCCGATAAAAGGCTCCCTTAAGCCAGCCTGGGGCGCTGGTGGTCCCGGGTTCAAATCCCGGCGGCCCCACCATTTAACCATTTTTTGTAAAAATTAGTTTATTTTTTAGACCATTATTTCTTTTGTAATTATTTTCGAGGCTGGGGGATATGTTAAATTTGTGGTATTACCATTGTATTAACAGGATGTTTTATGGAGCTGATTCCAGAGGTACTCAGTAGGTTGACTGATACTGAGAGGAGGATTGTTGAGACTTATGCTAGAAGAGGGGGGAGCGCTAAGGAGCTTGCGGCTTTTTTGGGAGTGTCTGAGCGTACAGTGTATAAGGCTCTCTACAAGTATAGGAAGATTGCCAAGGATATGGGACTGGATCCTAGCAAATTCTATTTGCGTCAAAGTCTTGCGTCTAGTGTTAATGATAATGGGAAGAATGGGTCTATGGGTTTTATCGAGTCCAAGAGCATTATTGAGGAGATAAGGAATGCTGTTCTTAAGGATATAAAGAGAATAGTTGAGGAGAGTGTGAAGGAGGCTTTACGTGAGGTTTTAGCGTCAGAGAGGAATTATGTATTGCCGCAGACTGTGGAGAGTAGGAGTGTTGTCGAGAATAGTGATGTTGTCTCTGAGAGGCTTGTTGTTTTAATGGAGAGATTAGCACTAGGTATTGATAATTTGAACAAAAATATTGAGAAGCTTTCAGCAAAAATCGACAATCTGGGTGAAGGAGCTGTTACAAGACAGAGAAAAGTTAGGGAGTATCTTTCCGAAGCTGTTAAGGATGATGGTAAGGCGGGTCTACCCAGCTATGTGATTGATAATCCTTGGATAGAAGTTTTGTCTAGAAGGTAGACTTGTTTTTGTATGATTTTTGTGGGGTACGCGTTTTCACGGATAAATGCTTGCGATATGATATAGTATCAAGGGAATTACCAGGAATATTATGATGAGAGTATAATCGTATATACTCATGTCGAGTTTTGTTATTCTTGTAGGCTTTTTTGTTGCTCCGAACGCTCTGGCTTCGAGAGCTTCGGCTATCATTAGGCTTCGGCGTATCTCGTAGACTATTAAGGGTATGAGAAGGTAGGCGTAGTTTTTGATTCTTTGGATAAATCCTCCCTTTTCTAACTCGAATCCTCTACTTTTTAGTGCGTCTGATATTATTTCTACATCACTGGCAAGCGTCGGTACGAATCGAAATGAAAGGGTGAATAGCAGGGAGTACTCTCTGGGGACTTTTATTTCTTCTAGGGCTGCTGCTAGGTCGTCAGGGGTTGTTGTTAGGAAGAAGAGCGAGAATGAAGCTGTTATTACCAAGAAACGAAGCGCCATTATTGACGAGTAGAGAACGTCGAAGCCCGGCATTGAGATGAGGTTTAAAATGAATATTAATGCTACAAGGACTGTTAGACCTTTCAGGCTTTTTATCCATTGAATCATTCTTTTTGACACAAATACTAGTAGAAGTGTAATTAGCAGGAGAATTGTCTGTATTGTAATACTGAAACACAGGAGAGATGTTAGGGTTAGAGAAGTGGAGATAATGAATTTTGTTCTTGGGTCAAGCCTGTCTATTAGTGTGTCCTTTCTAGTGTATTTAAATGCCTGCAAAATCTCCATTATCTCATCTCCTCCTTTTTATCCTTTAATATTTCTAAGAGGGTTCCGATTATCTCGTCGGTTTTTATGAAATATTTCGTAGAGATTATATTCTTGGTATAGAGTAGGTAGGCTAGACGTGTGATTTGTGGTGGGAGAATTCTTGTTTTTCTGATGAGCTCTATTCTTGAGAGAATTTCTGGCGTTTTTCCATCTGCTATGATGTGTCCGTTTGACATGAGTATTACTCTATCTATGTGTTCGACTACGAACTCGACATCGTGGGTTACTACAACAACCGTCTTTCCAGCCAGTCTTAATAGGTTCATGATTTCTGAGATTTTTTCTTTCTGAAGATAATCTTGCCCAGCTGTTGGTTCGTCTAAAACAATTACTTCTGGATCGTACGCAAGGACGGCAGCTATTGTTAGTCTTTTTCTTTCTCCGATGCTTAGCATATAGGGGGATTTGTTAGAATATTTTTCTAGGTCCATTATTTTTAAAGCCCATTCAACTCTGCGTTTTATGAAGTCTTCGCTGAAACCGAAGTTTTTCAGAGGGAATGCTATTTCTTCTAGTACGTTTTCTGCGAAGAGCTGATGGTCGGGGTTTTGGAAGACTATGCCTACTATTTTTGAGAGTTCTGCAACGCTTGTTTCTCCCGTGTCTATACCTTTTACGACAACGTGTCCCTTAGACGGCTTTAATACGCCGTTAAAATGCTTGATAAGTGTTGTTTTTCCAGATCCATTTTCTCCCATTATGGCTATAAACTCGCCAGGGTATATCTCTAAGGATACTCCTTTTAATGCCTCTATACCGCTGGGATATCTGTAATGTACGTTTTCTACGCGGATTATCGGCGTGTCCATTTGTTTCCATCAAGCTATTTGCCTAAGGATATTTGATGTTTTTGGAGATAACGATAGATCATTAGTGCTAGTTCCTCGGGTGTTTTTGGTTTTTTGGGGATTTTAATACCATTTTCTTCGAGTCTTTCATATAGTCTTAGGATCGGCGGTATGCCTATTATGTGTCTATAGGTTATAATGGTCTCTATGGGGTCTCCGTCGGCTACGATTTCTCCGTCTTTCATCACTATAAGCCTGGTGATAAAGGGCAGTACTATCTCTATCCTGTGCTCAATTATTATGGTAAGTGTGTTTTTTTCAAGAGTTTTCCTTTTCACAAGTCCGAGAATCTTTATCGCTGAAACTGGGTCTAAGTTTGCGGTGGGTTCGTCTAAAACTATAATCTCAGGGTTCATGATCATGACAGATGCTATTGCTACCTTCTGTTGTTGACCTCCGCTGAGCTCGGATGGAGACCTGTTTCTTAAATCCTCTATACCGTATTCTTTTAAGATTTTCTCGATTTTTTCCATGATAATTTCAGGGCTTATACCGAGGTTTTCGAGACCGAAGGCAAGTTCTTTCTCGACCGTAGAAAAGAATAGCTGGTTCTCGGGATTTTGAAATACAAAGCCGACATGTTTTGCTAGCTTATAAGTCGGTGTTTCTCTAGGATCCATTCCAATGATGCTTATTTTTCCCTCAAGCCTTCCCCCATAGAAGTTGGGGATTAGCCCATTTAGGATTCTGGCAAGTGTGCTTTTCCCACAACCGCTCGGACCGGTTAAAAGTATTATTTCGCCTCTATCGGCTTTGAGGTGAATGTTTTTTAAAACAGGATCTGATGAAGATGGATACCAATAGTTTACGTCCTCGAGGTCTATTATCATTCAATATCCCTGCCTAGCGTGATGTTATTATCTTAATAACCATCCTGTGGTATAGTTTTTCTTCTGCAGAAATGCGTTTTTTAGTCAAAGCATCTATAGCGAAGGCAAATTTTTCGCCAAGGTCTGTGTGTATCTTGTATGCGAACTCTTTTGCAGTAGTATCTTTTGGCACTAAGTAGACGTCTGGCAGAACATTCCCCTTATGGTCTGTGAACTTTGTATCGTTTTCTACGGGAAAAACCGCTATCATGCCAAGTTCGTCCAATACTGCAGTGTTTATCACCTGCTGCACGCCTGTAGATCCATATCTCTGCAAGACATTATTCCTGATGTACTCTAATGCATCTTCCTGTTTCTTTGTAAGTTGTCCGATTACCTCAAAATCCGAATCACCTGGCAGATACTTTATGAGACCTGCTTTTGCGGCTCTTCTTAAAGCTAGCTCTGATTCTGCGGACGTTGGTATGATCTTATATCGTTTTCCGAATTCTTTCTGCAAACGTTTTATGTTGTCTTCTGCAATATCTATGTCTGCCTTGTTTGCAGCAATAACTATTGGCTTGGCTTTGCGTCTAACCTCTCTTATGAGGGATAGTATGTCGTCCTGGGTCCAGTTTATAACTCTCTTAGAGAACAATCCAAGCCTCTCTATAGCCTCTAGTACCTTCTCTCTTGAAATCTCGAGGCCGCTGAATCTTTTGAAAAGTTCTTCATAGTTTTTGTTTATATCCATGATCTTCGATATCTTCTCCCAGTCCTTAGATATGATTTGAAACATCCACATATCTAGTTCTCTTTCAAGAAATTCTATATCATGTGCAGGATCATATGTGCCAGGCTTTACTGGTCTTCCTTCTTCATCTGTTCCTCCAGAAGCATCTATGACGTGAATTAGCACTGAAGCTCTTCGTAGATGGTCTAGAAATCGATTACCCAAACCTCTCCCCTTC
This sequence comes from uncultured Thermofilaceae archaeon, assembly GCA_964546235.1. Lineage (GTDB taxonomy): Archaea > Thermoproteota > Thermoprotei > Thermofilales > Thermofilaceae > JALVKT01. The sequence goes on from CAZJJA010000003.1 coordinate 22,001, forward strand.
CATGCCTCTGGGACAAGACCCGCGACATCTATTAGTTCGACAGGAATAAAACGCCATCCATCTATACATATCGAATTTCTGGGATTATCTTTTACTCCAATTTCCTTGCAGACACATTTAACTCGGACATATCCTATACCGATATTAGGGTCTATGGTTGTGAATGGATATGGCGCCCTTTTAACATCAGTAAGTGTTGCTGCGGCAAAAAGCGTGGATTTCCCAGTATTAGGTTTTCCTACAACCCCGACCTGAATAGGCATGACGGTAAGGTGATGATTACGATGTTCAAAAAGATTGCCATAATCGGGATGAATTATCTCTCCCTTTCCTTCGTTAATTGGCTCAGAAAAATTTCTCCAAGGTACCGAATAGACATTTTCACCGAAAGAACACCTCAGATAACATCGCCTCGAAGATTAAGGAACATGAATTCTTCGCCCAAAGACGCTCTCTATGCGACACCAAGCTACATAAGGTATCTGTTTTTTCCAAGAATTTTTTTGTCAGAAAATTTAGCTAATACAGTACCGGAGAAATTATCTGAAAAATACGACCTAGTGTTCCTATTTAAAGAACCCTATGTTGAATCCGAAAAACACCGCTTTAATCTTTCAAATCTAGAGGGCTGGACCAGACTTCTAACACAGTTAAAAGATAGTTGTATCGTGTTTGAGCCATGCCTTGTCTGTGCACAGCTTGCCATTTACCTTAGAAATATCGGTGTGAAATCCTATATTAGTGAGAAGCTAAAAAATCCTACCTTTCCTAGAGATTTTGAAAAAATAATGAATCTGTTTTTTGAAGAAACAGGTTTATTTGATTACAAAAAGGGTTGCGTGGAATTAAGGATAAAAGAACCTAACGGAAAAGTTGAAATGTATGTCGGAGGTCAAGTAGACCGAAGCTACATCGTAGAAAATTATTTAGACGAAAACATTGAACAGGTGGCATTTTCACTTGTTCTTGATGTTCTCGGCATCGACCATAAGAAGCCATTAAATGTTATAGTTGTAGAGAGGCAAGAAAATTTTCTATTTCTAATAAATCGTGAAATGATAAAAAACAATGTATCGACGACAAAGATAGGATTAGGCGATAAAAATTTTGTTAGAGTTATATCGGATCGCAATACAAACACTATATACACTATTTATGGTCGGCTAAAAGGCGCGCAATTGAATGTTCTTGAATCCTTTATTTCCCTTTTTTTATCGCCAAACATAAGTGAAAATATACCATATATAGCTGTGGCAAAGTCTCCTCTGTTAAGAGAAATGCCAGTACTACAATCTAACCTATATCTTTGGAGAAAGAATTTGCCTAGAAAACTTGTCCAGATAAGTTTATCCACCGAAAAACTAGGTTTTATCTAACTTTATCCAGTTCATCCCATGATATTTCGACTAGTTTCTTTTTCTTTGCTGATTCAAGCGCCTTTTCAATACATTTAAGAGCTATATAGCCGTCAATAATGTCTACTGTCGGTTTTCGATGTTCTATAATACTCATTAGGAAGTCTTCGAGTTCAAGTCTCAAGGGTTCTTCTTGCAAATATGAGATCTCTATGCCGGTTTTTTCAGAATGTACTACAGCTTTTTTCTCGTTGCCGAACTTATGAATTTCTAGTCCAGTGTCTATAATTATCCTCCTCAGGATATAGTCAACATGTATTATTGCATTCTCGAGGCGTATTGAGAAACTTCTGTGCTTATATTTTGGAGTTGTACGCCAGCTTGCAACAAGGAATGCAGACGGGTCTTTGTCAAAAAGATATTGTGCCGAGATTTCAATTTCGTAAGGAAAACTAGGAGAGTAAGATGTGTGTGCAAAAACTCCCCATGGTAGAGTCCCTGCAAACAGCCTTGCTATATCTACGTCGTGTACAAGCAGGTCATGGGCTACGCCAAGGTTAAGCGTATAATTGCTAGCGGGTCCAGGACCCAGTCTTTTAGCGGTAATTTCCAAAACTTCTCCCATTTCTTTTACAGTTTTGAGTGCGATATTTACTATAGGGTTGAATCTCTCGATGTGGCCTACAGCAACAATTTTCTCCTCTCTAACGGACTTTTTGACCAGGTCGAACCCTTCTTCTATAGATGATGCCAAGGGCTTTTCAATGAAAAGATTATAGAAGTCTAACAGATATGAGGCTATCTTGTAATGATATGCTGTTGGTACAGCAATTATAGCAGCATCCAAGTTTTTTTCCTTAGCAGTAAGGTCTTCAACACTACTATAAATTGCATCAGCAGGATATTTTTCGGCGATCTCTCTTGCTCTTGCAATATTGGAATCAACTATAACAAGTCGGTCAACGATTTTTCCTTTAAGTTCGGCAAGGACTCTGACATGGTTTTTACCCCAGCGTCCGACTCCTACGACTGCAACTTCCAAGCCCATATGTTATCATCAGCTGAGCAATGATGAAGAGAGAATTAAGCCTTATCTCTAGCTTTATAAGAAGATAAAAGGATGAGTTCCGACACCGCGCTTTCCCGGGGCCGCAGACCCCAGTACTCGCGGCGGCGCCACCGGCTTAGCTTCCGAGATCTGACGGGATCGGGCGTTGCCCGGTGGCTATGGTCGGAACTCGATTATAGATGAATATTTAGCTTATATATATCCTTTTTGTTGATAAAAAATTGACATTTATATATTATTATGCTATTATGATGTTATTTTGACAATAGAATCTTTGCGATTTTTACGCTAAATATTGGATGTTTTAGTAATTTCATAGCTACTTTTGTTATATTTTCTCCGTTAGCCAGGTTTATTATATCTTCTGCATCGAATATTTCTGCAAGTTGATTTAGTTCGTCATCGTTAAGGTTTTCTATCGCCTTTAAGCCTTTCAAACTATCATTGATTCTCTTGCCCCAGTATTTATCATATTCTTTCTTGTATTTTGCAAGGAATTTTTCTGACAGATCACCCTTTTCTAAGGCTTCGGCAGCTATTTCTGCAGCAATTTTTCCTCCAGCAATCGATGTGTGTATTCCCCCTCCCGTCAAAGGTATAACTTGTCCAGCAGCTTCTCCAATAAGCATTACATTGTCTGTTACGATCTTTTCGAGCTGACCTCCAATAGTTACTGCTGCACCTCTAAATTCTATTATCTTTGACTTGGAGAAAATTTCTTTGTGCTCCTTAATGAATTTATCTAGATAATATCTAGGTGATGCTCCTTGAACACCTATTCCGACATTTGCTAGAGTACCGTCCTTTGGAAATATCCAGACATATCCCAATGGAGCTATATTATTGCCTATATAGAAATATGTGAGTTCAGGGTCTTCGACATCAACGTTGGTCATAACATATTGTATAGCTGGTATAACTTTTCTTTCACCTGGCTTTTCTAGATTAAATTTCCTTGATACTGTTGATAGATATCCATCTGCTCCTATGAGAAGTGGTGCTTCAAGCTCTATTGTTCTAGCTTTTATCCGTATTGTGTTGCTGGATGTTCTCTCGAAGTCCTTGGCCTGTTCTCTCATAAAAATATCTGTGCCAGCATTGGCAGCATATTCGGCCATTACTCTGAGAAAGTTTCTCTTGTCGATTATATATCCCATTTCGCCTTCCTGTTTTATAATGATCTGTTTTCCGTTAGGAGCTATAATTGTAGCTCCTTTAATTATTCTAGAAGCAAAGCGGGAAACATCTTTTTGCGAGATTCTCGCGGTCTCTAATACTCGTGCACTGATTCCTTCACCACAAGGTTTTGTTGAAAGCTGGTCTTCTTTTTCGAGAATAGCGACCCTATATCCCTTTTCTGCAAGAGTTCTTCCAAAAGCCAAGCCTGCAGGTCCTGCACCAATTACTATTGCGTCGTATTTCATGATGCCACCCAATCGGTTTATAATATATACTTGGTTTAATAATTAAACTTTTGGTGGTATTATTGAGGGTTCAGTTAGGAGAAGAGCTCTATAATAAGATCGAAAAAAGAATCTCGCATACAATAACGGGTATTTCGACTACTTTAGACGAAATTTTGTCAGAAAACAAGGTCACGGTAGATGAAATAATGTACCTTGTATCTATTCTTCAGCCTAGCTTTAGAATATTGTCAAAGAAGTGGGTTTTAGAGATTTTATACACATTATTGATTTCAGGTCCCCTAACTTTCACTCAACTAAAAAGAATACTAAAAGTAAATCAAAGTAGTTTATCCCTAAAACTCAAAGAACTGGAAGCTATGAATTTTGTCGAGAGAAAAGTATTAACAACATCTAACAGAAATGTAATATATAATTTAACTGAAAAGGGAAAAAACACAGCTCTCCTATCCATACCCATCCTCTACTATATATCTAAGGAAGAAGGTGTCTTTGAGAAAAAATCGTCTGCCTAAAACTCAATTATCTCTAGAGTGTTTACCAAAGGAATACTATCAGATTCACCAACAACAATAGTGTCTTCAAACTGTGCAACAAAGCCTCTCTTATCCTCAATCAACATTGAATAGTGGTGAACTCTCTTCTCCCTTACAAGAAGTTCTAGGGTTTCCTTTTTATCGATTATTTTCCCGATTACCCACCGTTCAGAAAATGGCAGCCCCTTATACGTGTTCCATAACTCGAGAAGAATATGTGAAAGTTCCTTTGACTTTTTAAGTCTTCTGGTTGAAACCACCCTATAGATATGACTCGAACCTCCACTATTAACATAGCCTATCCCGTTTGTAGAAAATGGCTCTATTGCATAGATCTCTCCCGTTTTCATTCTTAAAAACCTAAATTCTATCGAGGGAACATTAGGGACGCTTTTTCCCGCATGAAGGTTGTATCTCTCTATCTTGTGACCAGTCAAGTTTTCGATGGGCCTAAATCCTCGAGATGTTATCTCTCTAGATACAGCTTTTCCGATATCACTAAGAGGTAAACCATCGTGTGCAATAGATATGGCTGCCTTCAAAGCACTCCATGCGCTGTATACGAGGTTTTTCCATTTCCTGTTGAAAAATATTGTAATTGCTGCGTCAGAAATGTAGCCATTGACGTGAACACCCACATCTATTTTGACGACAGAACCCGGAGGAATTTTCTTATTATCATTGATACACGGTGAATAATGAGCGGCAACTTCATTTATAGAAATATTCACCGGGAATGCTGGAAACCCGCCTCGAGATATTATAAAATTCTCTATCCTCTCCGCTATATCAAGAAGTTCAACTCCTTCTTCTACGATACTTAAAGCAAGCTTTAATGCCTCGTTATTAATATGTCCTGCCTTACGCAGGTCTTCGGGAATCTGCATAATGCCTCTACTCATCAAAGGTGTTGTACAAAAATAATTTTGCTATCGAATCATAATTCTATCAAGGTAACACTAATGGGCATTAAGATAGATACCATTACCTGGAAGAAGAATCTCGAAGAAATTATATCTAGACTGGAAAATAGGGACAAATTACGTGAAAATCTCTTAAGGTTAACTCGCGAACTGACACGGAAATGTAGAGAAGCGGTATTTCATATCCATAGCAAGAATTTTCAAAGGGCTGAAGAAACACTAGCAGAGGCTAAAGAGCTTGTAGACAAGATAAATGAATACAAAAATACAGAGCCAATCCTTTATTATTCTGGGTCAGTGAACAGCGCTTTCACCGAATATGTAGAGGCTTCGACTTTGTACAACATTGTAAAAAATAAGCGACTGATAAGCCTAAGCGAACTAGAAGTCACAATTCCAGCTTATCTTGCAGGCTTTGGAGACGTTATCGGTGAGTTGAGGCGATATGCACTAACACTTATAAAGGAAAATAAAATCGACACAGCCTGGGAGATTCTTAGATTGATGGAAACACTCTATGTTGAGCTTAGCAGGTTATCGTATCCAGAGGCTTTACTGCCAGGGTTGAGACATAAGATGGATGTGGCTAGGGTTATCATCGAGAATACGAGGAAGGATATTTTATTCTATGAGAAAAGCTCTGAGCTTATTCAGGCTCTAGAAAAGGCGAATAGACTTGTATCCGAGAAAGGAGAGGCGTAATATTCTAGTTCCTCCTAATTTTTCTCTTAAAAAAGCTAGGCTGGCCCAGAAGCGTATAGCTGAAATGGTTATAGAGAAAGACGAGATAGAGTTTCCTATACGCTATGCGGTGGGAGTGGATGTTGCTTTTTTAGAGGATTTGTCTATAGGTGCTGCAGCTGTTGTCAGGTATCCGGACCTGAATGTTGTTGAAAAAGAAACCGTGGTTGTTAAAACGGTATTTCCCTATATACCAACTCTTCTAGCATTTAGAGAGGTTTTGCCAGCCTATATGGCGCTGAGAAAAATTAAGACCGATTATCAGCTAGTATTTGTAGATGGAAATGGCAGGCTTCATCCATATAGAGCCGGGTTTGCATGCCACTTAGGTGTTATAATAAAGAAGCCAACCATAGGAATAGCAAAGAAACTGTTGGTAGGTAGAATTTCCGAGTGGAAGGACATTTTTGCCTACATATATCTAGACGACGAAATAATTGGTGCAGCCTTACAAACAAGGAAAGGCTGTAAGCCTATTTTCGTGAGCGTAGGCAATATGATAACTTTGCAGACAGCAATAAAGTTGACACTTGCGTTTACAAAGAAGGGCTTAAAACTTCCCGAACCAATCCGTCAAGCACATTTGGCTGCAAACGAATATAAAAGAAAATTAGCTAGTTAGCAGCTTTCTTTTATCTGTTGTTTTATCTTTGAAGAAGAAAAATCTGCAAGTTTATGATCCAATACAATTATCTCCGTACTTAACCCCAATTCTTTGATTCCTTTTTTCGTAGGTTCTACAAGCCCTGTCTGATCGGGACCCAAGAACACTATATCCGGGCGAACTTTTTCTAAAACTTTTCTAAAGTTCGGAGGGTCTTCTCCTAGAAATGCTTCATATACCCATTTTATGCTGTTTAATACTTCTACTCTAGTTTTTTCATCAAAAACAGGTTTTTTCCCCTTTTCCCTTACTACAGTCGAGTCTCTGGCAACAACCACGTATACTTTTCCATATTCAGCGGCTTTCTTTAGAAAATAAATATGGCCAGGATGCAATATGTCAAACACACCTCCAACTAAAACCTTCTTTCTCGGTGAAATATCCGGAGGAGGCCACGAAAAATCTATTTTTCCAAGCTTCTTTAACGCGTCAAGGAGCCCCTCAGCATAAGATATACAGGACAAAGAAGTACATACATCGCCTCTATGAAGGTAGTAGATTGAGTCCTTTAGGTATCTCTCAACAAGATCAACGATTTCTCTCAACTTTGGGTCGTCAACGTCGCCAAGCTGTTTAATGGCGTGTTCTACGTATTTTGTGTATCTAAATACTCTGTCTTTACACGATTCGACCACTCTTCAAGCACCTTCTTATCCACTCCAAATCTAGCTGATAAGTATTCTATCTCCACATCATGCAGAATCCCCGGAATCACGATTGAATGGGGTGGAGGACCGAGATCGACCTCTCTAGCATCCCCTATTTTACCGATATACACTTTTTCATCAAGAGCTGTAGCCCTTGCAACGCCTATCATTAATGTTTCTTCGTCAAAGACATTCTTATTGTTCAAGCGCTCAAGTAACAACATAACATCAACGGCCTTATCTACAGTCATAAAGACATTTTCTTCGACCTTCAAATCAAGCAAAAGCAAAGTATGAAGCCCCTTCCTAAGATTGTCTAGCACCGTAAAGTATGTAGAATGAGGATAAAATCCATATTCTTCCGAGGGAAAGGTCAGAGTTGCAGTTTTTCCAAATTTATACATCTGTAACCCTAGAGAGCATATGATTCCATCAAAAACCGAAACTGAAGGAATAACCAGATAATCTATACCCATTTGGGCTGCCCTAAGCACAAGTGCTACATGTGTAGTGGCATAGAAGGGATTACCTATTGTCAAGAAAACAACAATACCTTTCTTTGCTTCATGTAAAATCCCTCCTCCATTCATCTCTTCTATATCCTTTCTAGTCGTTAAAACCACACGTTTACCTATCCACTTAGAGAATTCTTTAACATCAAAACCGGGAAGTATACTCGTGTACTGTTCCAAGAATATGACATCAGCTTTTCGGATCCACTCCATTAACCCATAACTAACGTCTCTAAACCCATACAGCCCTAGTCCAGCTATTACTAACATCTCACAGTAAGAGAAATACCACGAAAATAAAAATTATAAAACTGGGGGCCGCGGCTTTCCGCCCCCTTGCCTCTCGGGCACCCCGGCTCCATATTAAATCTCAGAAATGCTTCTAAAAAATATTTTTATGCTCTATTTCTTCATTGGAAGCTTTATACCGAGCTTTTTCACAAGCTCTTTATACCTATTCCTTACAGTCACTTCAGTTACTCTGGCCGCTCTCGCAACCTCCTTTTGTGTACGCATTTCGCCGTTAAGCATGGCTGCAATATATATTGCCGCTGCAGCTAGACCAGCCGGGTCTTTGCCAGCCGTTAGCCCCATTTCTCTAGCCTTTTCGATTATCTCGATAGCTTTCCTTATAGTTGGTCCAGACAATTTCAGCATCGAACCGATTCTAGGAACAAAGTCTGCTGCATTTGGGAGAGGTACCTTTATCGCGGCTTCTCTCAATAAGAGCCTATAGCACCTTGCAACGTCCTTTCTGCCAGCTCTAGTATACATTGCTATCTCGTCCAGTGTTCTGGGAAGTCTCATTTCTCTACAGGCGGCGTAGACTGCTGCTGCCATTACAGATTCGATTGATCGTCCTCTTACGAGGCTGCTGTCTAAGGCTTTCCTATAGATTTCTAGTGCTCTGTCTAGAACTGCTCGCGGTAAACCGAGCTGAGCTCCAAGTCGCTCTAACTCCATAGCTGCTTGGGTAAGATTTCTCTCAATAGAACTCTGTGCCCTAGCTCTTACATGCCATTTTCTGAGTCTCAGCATTTCGATTTTCTTTCTCAAGCTTATTTCTCTTCCAGAAGCGTCTTTGCTTCTCCAATCAATGTCGGTACTAATACTTTCTGGTGCTAGACGAGATATAGGGGCGCCTACTCTGCTTCTTTTTTCTCTCTCTTCAGGTGTGAATGCTCTCCATTCAGGCCCACGGTCGATCTCTCTTTCACTTATAACGTATCCACAGTCTGCACAGATAATTTCTCCTCGTGATGGATCATAGATTAGTCGTGTACTTCCGCACTGGGGACAACGCAACGGTACACCGCTTTCTGTCATGGCTTTCAAAAATCTTGCCTCTCTAATAGTTTCATCTTCTTCCATACTTCTCGCCCGAAAATTTTTTAAATATTTCCAACTAAAACCTTATATCTAGGCTATATAAATGTTTCTATAATAAAAGACAATTCAGAATTCTCTAAGCTTGCTTTTTGAAGATAGAGGGACTAAAACCTTTAGTCCGCTCTTAAGTGCACGATTTTTCAACTTTATGTCAGCTGTCACAATAACAGCGTTATTGTCTTGGGCCCATGAAAGAATAGCATCATCTACGGACTCCATCTCTGGGCATTTTATCTGAATAACTTTAACGTTTTCTTCTCGCTTGACCAATATCTTCTCTAGATAATTTAATGCTATTCTGGCAAGTCTTGCGCGTCTGGACATACCTTTAGATGCTATCAGCTTTAATTCACCTAAAACGAGGTCAGGAATATATATCTTAGAAATTTCAAAATCAGACGAAAGAATTGCATCTAACAAATCTATTTTTTTCTCTAAAAAGTACATTATAGCACTAGTGTCAACGACAGCGGAGTTTTCTCTCTTTTTACACATTGTTATCATCGACAATAGCTATATGTTAAATAAAAAGGCATATATGTTTGACAATTTAAAAAATATAACTAAACATGTCAGTAAGATATAAATAATCTTAAGTTATAACCGAATTTTTCTCTAGTTTTTTAAGATATCATTTTTCTATTCATATACCGTAGTTTTTTGGAACAACAATGGACACCCAGAGCAATCGTCGAAAACGAATAATTATCATGGGAGCAGCGGGCCGCGATTTTCACAACTTTAATGTTCTCTTTCGTGATAACCCGGAATACGAGGTAGTAGCCTTTACGGCAGCACAGATACCAAACATTGACGACAGGATTTATCCGCCCGAGTTAGCTGGAAAAATATATCCAAATGGTATTCCAATATACCCGGAGTCCCAAATCAAGGAGCTCATCGAGAAGTATAATGTTGACGAGGTTCTCCTATCATACAGCGATCTTAGATATGATGAAGTAATGGAAAAAGGCTCTAGGGTTACAGCCTATGGAGCTCACTTCTCGCTAGCAAGTGTGCATAAAACTATGCTAAAGTCTGAGAAAAAGGTGATAGCCGTAACAGCGTCTAGAACTGGAGCAGGAAAAAGTACTGTGAGCAGAAGAATAACGTCTATTTTACGCGAAAAAAACGTGAAATATGTTGTCGTTAGACATCCAATGCCGTATGGTGATTTAAGAAGAATGGTAGTGCAGCGTTTTGCAACACTAGAAGACCTTGATAGGTATGAATGCACTATCGAGGAACGAGAAGAATACGAACCACACATTCTATCTGGAAGCGTCGTTTATGCTGGCGTAGACTATGAAAAGATACTTCGCGAGGCCGAAAAAGAAGCAGACGTCATACTGTGGGATGGCGGTAACAATGATTGGCCCTTCTATAAGCCAGACTTATGGATAACAGTTGTTGACCCCACAAGACCTGGTGATGAGCTAAAATCATACCCAGGTTACATAAACGTTCTCTTAGCAGATGTCATAATTATCAACAAGGTAAACATTGTAGATCCAAAGAATGTGGAGATCGTAGAGAATAATGTAAGAAGAACAAATAACAAGGCAATAGTAATCAAAGCGGTCTCTGAGATAACTGTTGACAATCCAAGCTATATCATGAATAAACGAGTATTAGTTGTAGAGGATGGACCAACGGTCACACACGGCTCTCTTGGAACAGCGGCAGGATATGAGGCTGCAAAGAAATATGGGGCAGCTGAGATAGTTGATCCTCGTCCCTATGCTATAGGATCCATTAAAGAAGCATATATGAAATATTCGCATATAGGACCTGTTCTTCCGGCACTAGGATATGGAGAACGACAGATGAAAGAGCTCGAAGAAACTATAAATAAGACACCTGCAGACGTTGTTCTTCTAGGTACACCGTCTAACCTTGCGAGATTCTTGAAGATAAACAAACCTGTGGCTAGAGTAAACTTTGAGTTAAAAGAGGTTTCAAAGCCCACTCTGGACGACATTTTAGAAGAGTTTCTTAAGGAAGTATAATTTTCTCAACAAGTCTTCTATGGATTCTTCCTTTAATTGATTGATTCAAAAATAAATTATATCTCGCTTGTTATCATTACTCGAGTTATAGTTTATATAACGTCAGCAGTGGTCTGAATGAGCGACCAAGAAGGCAAGATACTGGTGCTTTGCGTAGACCGTGACAACGATGTAGGACAACTGCTAAAAGTCAAGACGCCTATCATAGGAGAGAAAAACGTCTTAGACGTTGCACTCAAATATATACTCCTGCGTCCCGATGACTCGGACTCCAATGCGATGTTCGCTGCAATACAGACTCTAAGAGAAATGAGAGAGTTGAAGGGAGAGAACAACGTGGAAGTTGCAGTTATAGCTGGTCTCGAGGAAGAAGGAGTAAAAGCTGACATGAAGATCTTACGAGAACTAGACGAAATTTTATCAAAAATGAAGGTCTCAGGAGTAATCCTTGTCTCAGATGGTCCGACAGATGAAGCAGTCGCGCCGCTAATACAATCAAGGGTACCGATAATATCTATTAGAAGAGTGATAGTCCAGCAATCGAGAGGAGTAGAAGAAACATTCGTTCTTCTAATTAGATATATGAAAAAACTCGTAGAGGAAGAAAAATATCGAAAATATACTCTAGGTGTACCAGGAGTATTCTTTATGTTCTATATTCTCTTATCCTATCTAATACCAAACTTCGTTTGGCCACTACTGATATTCTTTTTCGGGCTTCTCCTGTTCATAAAGGGATACAAGATCGATGAGAAATTCAGAACAATATACAAAACAAGCCCTGTAACCTTTGCCTCACTCATACTTTCGGGAATAGTCTTCACAATAGCACTTCTTCAAGGAATAACAAGCGTTCTCACGATGAGAATTACAAGCATAACCGAGATGCTGGGTTATCTTTTATTGGCACCTGTTGGAGGACAATTCATAGTTGCGGACCTGTTTACATTAGGAGCGGTATTTCCAGTCCTTGGAAAAATCTTTGACAATATCATAGCAGGCAAAGAGGTAAAAATCATAGATACGGCAACAATAGGTGTTATATTAATTTCAAGGCAGGTCGCAGTAGAGATTGGAAAGTTTCTCACAGGGTACGGCGATATAAGATCTATTCTCACATGGCTGTTCATCACACTTGGTGCAGTGGTGGTAGCCGTGCTAACAGTATCATTAACCGGGAAAAAAGAAGATGAAAAAAGGAAATAACGGCACTTTTGTCGTAACTTTAAAACATCTTCTATCAGATTGTAGTTTTTACGAAACGATCACGGTACTAGAGAATATTGGTGCAAAAATAGAAGACGTTTTAGATCGGAGAATAATTCGTTTCGAAACTAGTTTAGATACCGGGTTGATAATAGATTATTTATACAGACTTACAAGTGTCGAATATCTGTTAAAGGAAATAGCATTATGTAAGAATTTAGAAAAACATGTAGTGAAAATATCTAGAAGCATAAAAAATAGTAGATACATGGACATCGTATTTCTAGATCCCTACAATAATTACAGTAAGGAGAAAAAAGACGAAATTAAACAAAAACTAATTCAAGTTATTCAAGTATACAATAAAAACATAAAACTAAGCCGAAAAGAACCAGACATAAGGTTATTCGTTTTAGCCTTAGATAAGGAAATATTCACGGTAAACATCCACATAAAAACATTTCGTAGAGACAGATTCAAATTCCGCTCACCAGAAAAAAGAGTGTACTTTCAATCATCCGCTCTCAACCCACAGTCATCGCTATTATTAATCAACTTAGCAATACTACAGTCAAACAGTGAAACTGTGGTCTTAGACCCATTTTGTGGAACAGGAAGCATACTAATAGAAGCAAGCTTACAAGGACATTATTGCATCGGCGTCGACCTCGACTACAAAATGATAATGGGAGCCAAAAGAAACCTAAAACAATATAATGTATATCACCAGGCAGACCTCATCCTCGCAGACTCACTGCTTATTCCGCTGAGAGACGAATCCGTTAACGCGATAGCAACAGATCCACCATATGGAAGATTAGCATCTACAAAGGGTAAACCACGCGAGAAAATATTCTATGGAATAACCGAAGTCTCAAAGAGAGTTCTAAAAAGAGGCGGAAAGACAGCTTTTTTCCTACCCGCTCCAGAAGTCTTAGAAAAAGACGAACGGCTACGAAGACGAAAAGTGTGCAGCATATACCTGCACTCAGACCTTACAAGAAATGTCTGGGTGATAGAAAAGTGTTCGTAAAAGTGTTCTTTGGTGGAGTCGGAGGAACATATCCCAGAGAAGACAAGGGGATGCCGTGTATCTTTGTTAAAATGGATAATAGAATATTCTCACTGGATTTTGGAGAAGGATGCCAGAAAGCATACCTAAAGTACAAGCTAGGGGTTAATGTGCCCTTAACAATACTTTTTTCACACCTTCACGGAGACCATGTCCTAGGAATAAAACCATTCTTACAGACTCTCTCACTTTTAAACAGGACGAGAAAAGTCACCATAATAGGCCCTTTTCAGACCGAGCACTACGTGCTTAACAACCTTTTGCACGAAATAAGCTTTCCGATAGAAATAGTAGAAATCTACAAGCCTGAAGGAATAATAGATTTTGGAGACGCAAAGATAAACTATATAAAAGCACCGCACGGAATAACATCCTATTCATATATCCTAAGGCTTCCAGACAAAATCAACTTAGATCCCATCGTTCTCCAAAGAGACAATATTCCTCCCTTCATGAGAAAAACACTACTAAAGGAAGGATACATAAAATTAAACAAAAAAACACTCTTCCTGGAAAAATACATAAAAACAAGGACCAAAGGGATAAAAATCGCGTACAGCGGAGACACACTACCAAACTACAGATTCGCCTCAAAAGCAAAGCACTCCGACTTACTCATACATGAAGCAACACTCACCCACAAAGACCTACTAGCCAACCCCACAATTCCCCATTCCTCCGCAAAACAAGCAGCACATATAGCCAGACACGCAAAGACAAAGCTCTTAGCACTCGTTCATGTAAGCAATAGATATGAAAACGTAAAACCATTGCTACATGAAGCAAGAAAAATATTCCCTAGAACCATAATACCAAGCAAAGATACTATTTTGGACATTTCAACTAACGAGTACAATACAATTCTCGTTATGAGAAAATTATCAGAATAAATCTCTGTTTGAAAATGCTTTATATTTTGTTATATATTTTAGAGAAATTTGTATACAAATAGATGAAACTTCGAGAAGAACTATATTTTTTTATCTCATTTTTAGTGTTATGAGAATAAGAATTACTGACTGTATAGCTAGAACTACAGCACATGTCATAAAGTGTGGTAGATTGAGGGGCTCTGTGCCGAGTAGCATTTTCGTAATCTCGGAAATATTGTATGTAGGCGCTAGGTATGCGATAGGTCTTATTTCGCTGGGTAGGATCCGAGAAGGATAATAGATGGGTGGGAGTAGAGTTAATAACTTATTCACAAGGCTTATCTTTGAACTTGCATTTAAATCCTCCTTGGCTATAATGTATCCTAGAAGTATCCCCACGACCCAGGTAACTATTGTTACAAACAGGACAGCTAGAAGAAACATGGGCAAAGACACATTAGATGCCAATAGAAACAACAACACATAGTAGGCTAGCAAGGTCGATATAGAGGGCAGAAACGTTCCAAGGGCGACGCCGATCCTAAACTCGAGGGCACTCAGTGGCGATGCCAAAAACACATCTCTCAGTCCGATGAGATTATAGTAGGCATCGTACACTGCACTCATGCTACTCCCACTAAAAGTTAGCGAGATAATTGCTCCAACAATAGCATGAGGAAGTAAAGAGAAACCACCGAGCACATAAAACATCACAAAAATCCATAGCGTGGATATAAGCGAAGATAAATAAGACTGCCAAGCCCGGAAACCTCTCCGCGAAACCAATAACGCTACCCCCAAAATACTCCTCAACCTCATAGTGCATGCCTCAGGAACACATCCCTTAGACCGCATTTTCCTATTTTTAGACCTGAGCTTGGGGCAACCTCAGAGATCCTCTCAACAATATCCATCACCTCGTGACTGTTAACGTAGACTAAGGCTGTTGATCCAAGGTTATACACCCCCTCGACACCGTCCAGTCCTTCGAGAGCTTTAACCAATTCTTTGTATGCCTCTGCCCTGCTCAATGTCACCTCGATTCGAACTAGACTGGATACTTCCGCAATAAGCTTTTCTGGAGGTCCCTGTGCAACCACTTTGCCACGATTGATCATCACAACCTCTTCTGCCCTCTCCTCTACCTCTTCCATTTCATGTGAGGTTACTAAAATATGCACTCCCTCTCTGGCTAGGCGATTTATCAGACCCCAGACCTTAACCCTATTCACAGGGTCAAGCCCAGCAGTAGGCTCGTCCAAGAAAACGGCATCCACCTCGGGCGCAATCGCCATTGCTAATATGACAAGCCTCTTCATTCCTCCAGAAAGCTTGAGGCATGGGGTATTTCTGTGCTCCCAGAGTCCTATCTCCTCCAGCATCTCTCTAGCACGGCTTCTAGCCTCGCCTAATCCGTAACCTCTAGAGAAAAGATAGTATATTACATGTTCAAGGGGTGTGGACCCGGTGTCTGGGTTTGCATCTTGGGGCATTAGCGATATTTTATGTTTCAATAATTCCTTCTCGCTATAAACGCTGTAACCCATTATGCTTAGGTAGCCGCTCGTAGGTTTAAGAAGACAAGTAGATATTTTCACAAATGTTGTCTTACCAGCGCCATGGGTTTGCATCTTTAGGACCTATTAATGCTAGAACTTTCGCAGTAGACTTGAATGTTATTTTATTCAAAGCGATAACGTCTTTGTATTTCTTAAATAATTGTACAGCATTAATGAATTCTTTCCGCAATTATGTGTCCCTAAATAAAACATCTAGAACCAAGCATATTAAAAATTTGAATGTAATTAAGTATATATTGTTAATTTTTCTCACCAACTTAATGATTTTAGGTCTGTGATATCAGATTGTTATAAATGTATTTTCTCTGAGAGGAGTTAATGTCCTGCAATTTATAAAGGAGATTCAGCGGGCTTCCACCAGCACTATCCGCTAGTGAAACTACTAGCTATGAACACGCACGCTTTTTTTTGACTAGCAACTTTGTCCTAAATATTATTCTAGTCACTCCGTCACAGTTATATCGCTCTAGACAGGACAGCCTATACTCAGAACCCCTGATACTATTAGAACCTGGATTATCAGATTTAGGGACCGTTAGAAAACAGTTTAAGTAATCTCTATTGTCCTGTCGTTCCAAGCATATATTGTGTCTACAAACCTAGATTTTCCTGTTTGTATTAATGAATGGATTTTTTTAATAATTACAATATAATTACATGTGAAAATTAACCTTGATTCACTTCTGTGCTTCTAACATATGCTGTGTATGATGTCTGTTTGTATACGTAGGCTGTTCCTCCGCACTGTGGAGTGGTGTAGCCTTTAATCTTGCTGTAATAGTAGTGGGTTGTTACGAGAGGTTCATATCCGAAATCCTTCATTGGGTCAAGGTAGAATCTTGCTGAAGGCTCAACCCACCATGTAGTGTCCGGGACATGCTGGCACGGACTATGAGTCCACTTTACGATCCCCGTGGCCGTATTTACGGTTGAGATATAGCTTATTCGGCAGGGATTGTAGCTAACCGAAACACTAGCACCCACAGCACCAGATGTTGGAGGACCGTTAACACCAGCAGACACGTCATAGCTGATGCTACTAACACATGTCCTAGCATTTTTAGGCTCCATATCGTCGAATACCTGCCCTGGGAACGTGTCTATGTGTCCGTCGATCTTCGTTACTGCTTTGTAGAATGCCCAGTTTGCATGGGGACAGGCTCCACACCACGTTGCGTCACTGTAACCGTAGTTAGGTGGTTTACATATATTAGGAACCACTTGTAAAAAACTCCCCCAACCCTCTCCCCGTGATAATAGTATTTGCTCCTAACTTGGAGATCCCCTACATTGTTACCGCAGTATTTGATGTAGTAGAATTTCCAGCCGATCGATCCAACGTACCGAAAGCCGTTAATTTCTGCTATACCGTAATGCTCCCTCATTCCACCAATTACGCCTAAGTCAACCAGCCAGTTAAGCAGATCCACGATGTCTTTTTCCACATCCTCTACGTCTCTGAGTATAACCAGGTAGTCTGGAACCAGTAGATGACCATGGCTTCCACGGGCGACTATTGCGAAAAGCTTAACCTCTACAGGCAGTTCAAGGTTCGGCGTTTTGTCGCTGTGCGGCTCTTTCCCGACAGATAAGGTTAATTCGTTTAGGAAAAAGGTCTTGCCGACAAACTCTACAAGCCTGTTGCCCGCATCGAAGCCAAAGCTAGCTAGCGGCTTGCCTGATCTAATAACGTCTATCACATGGTTCCTATATTTCGTGCCATAGACTTGAACCAGTTTGAATTTATCAGAATCACGTCGGTCCATTCTATTCCACTTTTATCCAGTTTAACAGATGTTCTTACATTTAATCCTAGCCTACTCAGGATTTTTTCAGCTTTACCTGCCGTATCGGCTATGCCGATTACGTAAATATTTACAGGATTCACCCATCTAGCGTTCCAAGCCAAGTCTACCTTATTCTTGTTGTTTTGACATGTGCATCTTCTAAAAGAGCTATTCGTTCAAAGTTAAAGGCAATCGAAACTACAAAAACCAATGCCAAGATGGCGATTAAACTCTAGTGAAATCTTTGCTAAAATTAAATAATTTTTTCGTCTTATTATTTATCATATACATAAATGAAATCTATATAAATATAACTATTCGGCATATGGTACTGTCAACTTTACCACCTTTTCTGTGCTAGTGCCTTGAGCCTTTCCAGCTCTGTGGTTCCGGGCAGAGGACGGGGAGGCTCCCCGAAGCCGAGGTGTAGCCTAGCATAGTTGTAGAAGTCAGCCCAAGCATAGACGAGGTGAAGCGCCAAGTCTAGCAGCACCGCGGCGAGGGAAAATAGCAGTCAAAGCCCCTAAGCCTGTCCTTAACGGTCCCGGCGAACCGCTCAACGTAGCTCCGCACGCCCTCCAGCATAACGCTGTGCCAGAGCCTAGCCCACTCTGCGGCAAGCGCGTATCAATGCGCGCCGTCGGTGACTACTTGCATGACGCCGCGCCGCCGCAGGTCCCTGAATAGGCTGTAGGCTATGAAGGCGTTCCGCGTGGGGGTGAGCATCACGGCTAGGACTGCTCTACGCTCAGGCTCTATTGCGAGCCAGAGCCACACCTGCTTGCCGCCCACGTTGACCGCGGTTTCGTCCACTATGGCTACGCGCGCACGCTCTTCCAGTATGAGCTGCTGCGCCCTGCCGGCTAGCCTGTGGACCCAGCGCCTTACTGCTTCGTGGCTTCTGCTTACGCCTATGGCTCTTAGGGCTCTGGCCGTTTGCCTTAGGCTTAGGCCTGAGAGATAGAGATATATTGCGTAGAGCACTATTTCTAGCGGGGTCCGCTCTCGGAGCACGAATGCTTCTC
>CAZJJA010000004.1:0-4052 GCA_964546235.1 uncultured Thermofilaceae archaeon
GTATAGGGCGACGTACATGCCGTCAATGATGGTTATGGTGGAGTCCCTGGCTTCGTGGGAGTCGTAGCTTCTGCTATGCTTAAGGACAAAGCCCTTGAAGGTCCAAGGGCCCGCAGGGTCATCTGCATCCAACAAAGCGGTATCTCAGCCCCAGGTCTGCGCCGCGCGCACAATCAGCACTCAAGATCGTCGTCATTTTTCGGTGATAGCCTGGGTCATCATCGTGTATTAGTGTTTTTACTTGTTTTTATGGTTGTTTGTGGTTTTATTGTTAGGTTGATTATGGAGGGGTAGATTTTGGTTATTCCTTCAATTTTTTGTAGGGTGTTGTAGATTTTGGTTAAATCGTCTATTTTTTCTGTTATTGTCTCTAGTAGGATGTCGTGGTCTCCTGATGTTAGGTGTATTAGTTTTATTTCTTTTATTTTTTCTAGTTCATTGAGTATTGTAGGTAGTTTTTCTATCTCTATGTTGAGTCCTATTATCGCGTAATATAGTCCTGTTTTTTTGTAGTTTATTATGGCTCTGTAGCCTAGGATTATTTCGTCGCGTTCTAGCCTTTTTAGCCGTTTTCTTATCGCGGTTTCTGAGAGGTTTAGTTCTTTGGCTAGGGCTGTTTTAGAGATTTTCGCGTTTTCGATGAGCCTTTTTATTATGTAGAGGTCTTTTTCATCCATCAACTATACCCTATTCGATTTTCGAACTTAAAGTTTATATATCTTACCGTCATAGATTAAAAACGATAACAGGTGAAAAATAATGACGATACCATTAATAGGAGATAAATTCCCTGAAATGGAAGTTCAAACAACACATGGGAAGATAAAGCTACCAGACCACTACAAAGGAAAATGGTTCATACTTTTCAGCCACCCAGCAGACTTCACACCAGTCTGTACAACAGAGTTTGTCGCCTTTGCCAAGAGGTATGAAGACTTCAAGAAGCTTAACACCGAGCTAATAGGACTGAGCATAGACAGCAGCTGGAGCCATATCAAATGGGTAGAGTGGATAAAAGACAACCTAAAAGTAGAAATACCCTTCCCGATCATTGCCGACCCTAGAGGATTTGTAGCAGAAAAACTTGGTTTGCTACATACGGCATCCTCTACACATACCGTTAGAGCAGTCTTTGTGGTAGACCCTAACGCTACCATAAGGGTTATACTATACTACCCGGCTGAGCTCGGAAGAAACATGGATGAAATCTTAAGAATAGTCAAGGGGCTACAGGTTTCCGATAAGTACAAAGTGGCTCTACCAGCCAACTGGCCCAACAACGAGATCGTCGGCGAAAACGCGATAGTACCGCCAGCATCTACGGTTGAAGAGGCTGCTGAGAGACCAAAGAAGTATAAGTGCTTCGATTGGTGGCTGTGCTACAAGGAGATTCCAAAAGAGGAGGCTGAGGAGGCAAGAAGGTTTCTGGAGAGAGTAGCGCGTCCAAAGAGCGAGTAAAATCTTTCTTTTTCTCTTATAGCTGGATTCTTCGGAATATAATATATTGTAGATTTTTCTTTATCTTGACAGGGCGTACTTTATGGAGCAGTTTCGTGAGGGTTTGCTCAAGGTTGTCTCAAGGATAAGAACTTCCGTAATGTTAGACAAGAAGGAGGTAGATGCAATAATACGTGAACTACAGAGGGTGCTGTTAAAGGCTGACGTAGACGTCAAGCTCGTCTTCGAGATCACTCAGAACATCAAAAAGAAGTTCTTTTCTCAACAGCTTCCTCCCGGTTTCTCTAAAAAAGAGGTTTTGCTTAAAATCCTCTATGACGAGCTTGTCAGACTCCTTGGTGGTGAGGAGACCTATGAGTTTGTTGTAGATAAGCGTCCAAAGATTGTAATGCTTGTCGGTATACAGGGTTCAGGAAAGACGACATCTACTGCGAAACTGGCGTCATATCTACAGAAGAGAGGATATAGGGTCGGTGTAATCTGTGCAGATACTTATAGGCCTGGAGCTTACGACCAGCTAAAACAGCTTAGCGAAAAAATCGGAGTAATATTTTACGGTGATCCCAGGGAAAAGAATGCTGTAAAGATCGTCAAAGATGGTGTAGGTTTTCTCAAAAACAAGGGAGTAGATGTAATATTGATAGATACTGCTGGCAGACACAAAGACGAAATATCCCTAATAAATGAAATGAAAGAGATTTCTGACAAAATAAAGCCAGACGAGACAATTCTAGTAATCGACTCTACCATAGGAAAGGCTGCTGGAAAGCAAGCAGAAGCCTTTCACAAAGTATCGCCCATAGGGTCTATAATTCTCACAAAGCTAGACGGTACAGCGAAAGGAGGAGGAGCGCTCTCCGCAGTATCGGCAACAGGGGCTAAAATCGCCTTCATAGGTGTGGGAGAGAAAATCGATGACTTAGAACTCTTCAATGCTAGAAAATTTGTTGCAAGACTCCTAGGAATGCCTGACCTTGAAAACATAATCAAGAGGTTTGAGAGGCTTGAGCGAATAGAAAGAGAAAGAGCCAAAGCCATTGCGGCTGGAAAACTTACCTTGCTTGACCTTAAAGACCAACTTAAACAAATAAGCTCGATGGGGCCACTGTCTAAAATACTCGAGATGTTCGGAGGAATGCCGAGCCTCCCTGAAGGCGTAGCTAAGAAGGGCGAAGAGAATATCAGCAAATGGCTGGCCATAATGGATTCTATGACAATGGAAGAGCTTCTTCACCCAGAGATACTGGATAAATCCAGGATAAATAGGATTGCAAGGGGTTCAGGCACAACGCCTAGAGACGTTAGAGAGCTTCTAGCAGCATACAAGAGAATGAAGAAACTTATGAGACAGTTTGCCAGGTCAAGAAAGAAGCTTCCGGGACTCAGGATATAGGGAAATGAAGAGAAAATTCTATGTCATTTTTTCCGAGCTAAATTCTCTGGATAACTTCGGGTATATATCTAAGATAATTTCCTCCTCGTTTTTTCTTTCACATGATATTAGACGTGAAGTAGAGCTCGTGATAATCATCGAGGAGGAAAAGTTAGCTATAAAATTCGTTGGGACAAAAATTCGCCATATACATGTAGATGAAAGCTCTCTATCAGGCATTATAAAAAAGATAAAAAATCACATAATTAAGGGAAGAAGAAAAGGTTCTCCCCACACAGGAATAACGATTCAAAGCTACAATAAGATAGAATCTATAATTTCCTCCAATTCTTATATAGAAGACAGAAAAGGGATATATATTGAAAAAATAAGAGAAAATGTTTTAAAAGAAAAAGAATTTTCAATAATCTTACTAGAAAATAAGAAAAAATTTCCAAATATTATGCATAAATTCAAGCCTGTGAGGGTAACATTGCTAGAAAAAACAATAAGCACCAAAATTACCATACTCAACATAATCTTAGATAGATGGCTGGAGGGAAAGCAAGGAATACCAACGTAAAAGTGGTAGCCCGGCGGGGATTCGAACCCCGGATCTCGGGGGCCAAAGCCCCGCGTGCTTGGCCGCTACACCACCGGGCTTTGTTTGCTGGGTAGGTTTACGGATATGTGCTGGTATATTCTCGTGGTAGATAGTGTTTTGGCGGGGTTTTATTTTTTACTACGGGAATGCTGTTTTTGTGTTCTGTTTACTGTTTATCGTTTGTGATTTTTTCTTCTTCAAGTATTATGGGCGGTTTTGTAGGAGTTTTTTCAATGTATTTACCCTTTTTCACGATGTCTTCCAGGAATATTGGTAATTTTTGTGGCGGATAGTTTAGGGCAATGTTGATGTATTCTTGGTCTATTTCTTCATAGAGGATTTCTATGAGTGTACCATCATCTGTTACTGTGTTATATTCGAGTGCACTTAAGGAGCTTTTTCTGTAGTGTCGTAGTCCTGTCTGGTATGTGTCCTTGACTTCGACAGGGCAGTAATGTATTGTTACTGTATATCCATTTTCTTTTGCCCAGTTAATAGTATTGATGGCCGCTTTCATGCTGCCTTGAGCTGTTCTGTAGTCAGGTGCCATTATATATCCTCGCGACATCAATGCGTATGCATTTGTTTCTGTGAATTCTAGCTCGTTTAGGTTAATGA
>CAZJJA010000004.1:4062-40119 GCA_964546235.1 uncultured Thermofilaceae archaeon
AATTCAATATTGAACTTATTGACGCGCATAGAGCGCTTGCCGATGCGCAGGCGATCAACGCGAAATGGCTGGCCTTTATGAAAGCCAACGTCAGCGAAGACATTACCAGCGTTGCCGCTACGGCTGTGGTTGGCGATTTTGACGAGTTTCTGTAGATATTTCTGTCCGTTGGGGATGGAGGGATATTCGAGTCCTATAGATAATTTATCTGTATCATAGTCTTTCACTATCTCAATTATCTTTTCCAAAAGGTTTATTGGAGAATGAAGACGCAACTCGTCTAGACCGCTTTCGACGAGTTTTTCGGCGATGTTTCTTGATTTGAGAAAAATAATTCCCGACGTGTAGAGATGGATGTGGAAGTTTTTGCCAAACTTTTCTTTCAAAGCTCTGATTATTCTGTATGTTCGATCAGGCTTTACAAGAGGGTCTCCTCCGGTCAGGCTAGCCCCTAATGAAGCCGAAAGCATAATTTCTTGGAAAAGTATTTTTTCCAGCTTTGAGAAGGGCATGCTCAACTTGACTTTATTCTCATTTATGAAAAAGACGTCCTTGTTTCTCCTATCAACGCTTAGAGGGCAATAAAAACAATTGCGTGGACAAAGCCCGGTTAAAAAAATTACAGATTTCAACCCCTTTTGGCAGAGCCTACATCCGGGAGGTAATTTACCGTAAATTACACTACCAGTTCTCAATCGGATAATTTCCATTCTTAATTATCCCTATGATACTGCTAAAACGATGCATTGTTAGTGATAAAAAACCTATGCTTGGTCTTTTATCTGTTCAAGAAGAGTGACTACCTGCCAGATTTTTGTGCGCGCATACAAAGGTGCATTTGGGTCCATTGAAATCTCGTCTAGCTTTGAAATGACATTTGCGGCTCTTAGACCGACGGACATCTTGTTGTCTAGCAGTATTTCTATGGATTCTGCGGCTACGCGTCTTATATTGCGTGGGACGCCTCTATCTTCCGCTATCTGTCTTAGGAGTTCGATCGCATTTTTTAATTGCTGAGGCTGTTCCATATGTCTCACCTCTTGTCTCTTATACATAGCTACTAACATTTTTTTCTCTAAAAATTTTATCGAACGATAAAGGCTTGTGTCAGGGAAGAAGTTTGTCGTTCGATAGGAACGATTTTTATTTTCTCGTGTGGTAGACTTTGCGGTGTGATTTCGTGTCCGATGGTATTACTGTGGTTGAAGGATGGGTTAGTAACGTAAAAGTTCTGGGCAGGATAGCTTTCCTAGAGGTTATAGACGATTTAAACCTTAAACCTGTAACAGTTGTCGTCAAGAAGAGCTATAGCAAAGAGCTCTGGGAGAAGGTAAAGGAAGTCAAGATAGGTTCTGCAATTAGAGTCTACGGTACAGAACCAAGCGAAATCATAAGTAAAAAAGGAAGAGAGGTCCACGCATCCGAAATCGAAGTGCTCAATGAGCTGATCGAACTTCCACCAATAGATCTGACTGGGAAAACTCCGTCTAACCTGGATACGTTTATAGATTTCCGCTACCTAAGCCTCCGTTTGCCTAGATTTAGAGCCATTTTCATTGCAAGGAGTAAGCTAGCCAACTATGTGAGAGAATATTTTACAAAAGAAGGTTTTCTAGAGGTACATACTCCTAAACTGGTTGGTGCTGGTGCAGAGGGAGGGGCAACACTATTTAAAGTAGATTATTTTGGCGAGATAGCATATCTTTCTCAAAGTCCACAGCTCTATAAACAAATGCTTATGTGTGGTGTTCCTAAAGTCTTCGAGATAACACCGTACTTTAGAGCTGAGAAGTTTGACACACCTAGGCACCTTAATGAGAGCTGGGGTATCGATGTTGAAATTGGCTTTATTAGGGATCATAATGACGTCATGGATGTATTGGAAGGTCTTATCAGGCATGTTGTTAAAAGAGTTCATGAGGATATTGGAAACATGTTGAGGGAACAGGGCTTTGAGCTTCTAAAACCTCTCGGCGAGATTCCAAGACTAAGTTATAAGGACGTTTTAAAAATGCTTTCAGAAAGAGGGTACGATGTACGTTATGGCGAGGATCTGGATACTCATTCCGAGAAGGTTTTGGGTGAGATAATGAAGGAAAACGGTGTTGACGCATATTTTATCATAGATTACCCCTGGGACGCAAAGCCATTCTATATAATGAAGAGCGAAGACGGAATTCACAGTAAGTCCTTTGACCTTGACATAGAGGGGATCGAGGTTGCTTCGGGAGGACAAAGGGAGCATCGTTACGACGTATTAGTCGAAAATATGAAGGAAAAGGGTCTGAGACTTGAAGAGTTTAAATTTTATCTCCAGGCGTTTAAGTATGGTATGCCACCTCATGGTGGTTTCGGCTTAGGATTCGACAGATTACTTATGAAGATACTTGGCTTAAGCAATATCAGAGAAGTCGTCTTATTCCCAAGAGATAGATACCGTCTAGTCCCGTGACGAGAGTGTGAAAATGTCCAATGTCACTGAGTCCCAAAAAGCTGTTGTTGGAGGAAGAGTAAAGAAGATAATTATAAAAGAAAAATCTTTTTCTTACGAATTTTTTGTTGTGGAAAGCCGAGATAGAGTGAAATATTATGTAGTTATTCCAGGTCAATACTGTTCTTGCCCTGACTTCTTCTTTTCCGTATTGTTAAAAAAGAAGAAGAAATATTGTTACCATTTAAAGGCTGTTGACATAGCTTTAAAGAATAAATCATATAATATTGAAGTCGTTGAAGGAGAAGACGAGAAGAACAATGTTTATTTGAAATTAATAGCAGGTTTTATCTTGTAGGGATGAAGTGCCGCTATGAGCGAGAAAAATTCTTACGAGAAAATTATCAGGAAGATCTTAGATGTCAAGAAAGAATTAACACGTGAAGATGTTGAGGCCTTAATTGAGGAGAAACTCAAGGAATACGGAGATATTATAAGGAAAGACGCGGCTGCGTTGATGCTGGCTAAAGAACTTGGGGTTGAGTTGCCTAGCGAGACAACATACCAGATAGTTGGTAGGCTTCAGATAAAAGACTTAGCTGTGGGTTTTAGAGGGGTAGATATAGTTGGTACTGTTATAGAGATGAATCCTCCAAGTTTAAGCCGCGATGGGAGAAGATATGTTAGATTTATAATAGCTGATGAAACAGGAAATATTCCTGTTATAGTATGGGATGAAAATGTCGATAAAGTTATGGAAGAATTGCCTGTTGTAGGAGATGTTGTTTTTCTGGAGAAAATGATTGTGAAAAAGTATCGTGGTCGGAAGGAGTTGCTTTTTACCAGTAAATCAAGTATAAAAAGAATCGGTAGAGATAGGCTAGACAAGCTTTTAGAATTAATAAGGCTATATAAAGCTAGGTCTTTTCTCTTTTACCCTTTATTAGAAACATATAATGGTGATATTTGTTGTATATATGGATATAGTGTTGATTCTAAATTATCGAAGATTATATGTAGAAGGGAAGTTTGTGAACGGATAAAGTTAAAGCAATTTCATATTCTGACAGGTTCAGGCTTATTTGTTAAAGAATCAGATAATATGTTATTTGTTAGATGTTTTGAAAATGTTTATTTGCAAAATATTCCAGTAAAATATGATAATCTAATAGAAAAGTTAGAGAATATAGAGAATTTTATTAGTTTTTTCACTATACAAGGAATTATCATGGGATATATATTATTTAAAAAAGAAGGAGGTAGAATATTGTTTCTAGAACATAATAATAAGATGGTAAATATTCCTGTGTTTGACAATGAATCGCTCGAGGCGTTTTCTTCGAAGTTGGGTAAATGCGTGAAAATTATAGGAGTAAGAAGTCGTGTCAATGATGACATAAGAATTGATGAATGTTTTTCGATAAACGAGATAAGTTGTCCAGAGAAGTATATGTCGCCCCAGTTTAAGCCTGCAAGACTTCTCGATGGTAGCGGATTCATCCGCGTTAGAGCGAATATAACGTCCGCGAACTTGTACCTGACCTGTTATAAGGATAAGGTTTTTTCTAGTCTAATCCTGAAACTTGACGATGGTTTAGAAGTGGTCACAGCTATTGCGAATAGAGAAGATATAATATCGGAGCTCCTATCTATAGAACCCATAGAGCTATGTGATTATGATGAAAACAGCAAAAAGAAGATTCTGGAATTTTTAACCCAAAAAATTCTCGGAGGAGAATTTATATTTTATGGATACTTAAGTAAGGATAATAATAACGCCATATTTAATTTACTAGGAGTGAGAAGAGATGGGGAGGAGGAAGAGAAGGCGTAAAATTCGTCTTGTTCCTAAGAAGAAGTTACCAAAGATCTTTCAGTGCCCCCAGTGTGGGAACACGTCTGTTAGCGTTATGATTAATAGGAAAGAAGGTAAGGTTGTTGTAAAGTGTTCGAGCTGTGGTCTAGAAGCGGAGTTTGAATATAACCCGTATTTAGCGGAAGTTGATTATTATAGTCGTTTCTTAGATGCATATGAGGAAGGAAAAATAGGTGTAGAGGAAACCGCGATAGAGGAGGAGAAGGATGAATTGCAAGAAACCGGGGAAAGTGAAGGAGTATATTCTTAAAAAGATAGAAGAAGATGGAGCAATACACATGACTCTCCTTGACCCGGATAAAACCGGGTCTGAAGAAGCGGCTAGCATTGCTGAGGCCGCATACAGGGCTGGAACCTCGGCTATAATGGTTGGGGGAAGTATCGGTGTGTCTGAAAGTATGACAGATGAAATCGTTAAAGCTATCAAAGAAAGACTTGAGATTCCTGTTATACTCTTTCCTGGATCTCCGACCGCTCTAAGTAGATACGCAGATGCCGTTTGGTTCATATCTGTTTTGAATTCTCAGAATCCGTACTTTATTACTGGAGCTCAAATGCAAGGAGCATTCATAGTAAAGAGATATGGGCTGGAGGTTTTATCCCTAGGATACATTATAGTGGGTGTTGGAGGGGCTGTGTCTATTGTCAGTTATACAAGACCTTTGCCCTTTAATAAGCCAGAGATTGTTGCAGCTTATGCTTTAGCTGCCGAGTATATAGGTTTTGACTTTATATATCTAGAAGGAGGGTCCGGAGGCCAGCCTGTACCTTCGTCAACTGTAAGGATGGTTCGGAGGACAATAAATATACCTCTTATCGTGGGTGGTGGAATCAGAGAGGCTGAGACCGCAAAGGAGATTGTAAAAGCTGGGGCCGATATAATTGTAACTGGAACGATAGTAGAAGAAACTAAGGATGTAGAAAGCAGGCTACGAGAAATTATAGGAGGTATGAAAGAGGGATTTAGGGAGCGAAGATTCCAAGATGTGCCATGATTACAATGAAGGCAAGTATGAAGGTTCCAGCCAATACAAGTTCTGGACGTATTTTGATTCCCCCTATATCTTCTTCAAAGAACGTCATCAGTCCTGCAGCAGATAAGGGTTGAGGAGATCTTTCCTTATCTTTCTTCTTGGATTTCTTTTTGCGCGGCATGTTTCTCCGAAGCCATTTATGAGATTATTTCTATTAAAAGTTTACCTTTTTCTCTAGCCTCTATGCTGCTTAATCCTTCTCTATCATCTATTATAAGGGTGAATGACGCATTTTGTTTTTCAAGTATCTCACTTAGAATTATACTCATTTTCTTTGATTCTTCGCTAGGCTCTAAGACGTTCATTCTCTCCAAGATATCTTTAAAGATATAGATTATTCCCTCAACGTTAGTGATGAACATTTCTGCGTCGATACCGGGTCTCATCTCTAACCCCAGTTCTGGGATCATAATTTTTGCAAAAGGCGAACGTATGACCTTTACCCGATAGTCTTCTGGCTTTTCTACATGAAAATAAACTCTTTTGTGTCCTTTACTTTTTAAAGGAACAACTTCGTTTTTCTTATAACCACATTTTTTACACTGGCGGTTCACGATAAGCACAAGTCCCACTCCCGGAACGTCATATTGTGTTTCCGTAACAACTAATTCGCCTCCACAAAACGGACAGGTCATAGTAAATTCTCCAAGTTTCTTTCCATACGTTGACAATATTGCTTCCATAATATTCTCCAGAAAGAAGCATATGCTATTCATTTTATAAGTTGTGCTCCTAATATTTCCTAGGGTATATATGAGCATGGCAAAGAACAGTGACAAGGAAGTTGTACAGAAGATGGCTCGTCTGCTTAAGTCTGGCGCCACTATGCTGGACAAACTGTGTCCAATGTGTGGTATTCCATTGTTTCGGTTAAAAAGTGGAGAAATTATATGTCCAAAATGTGGCCAAAAATTCATTTTCGTCGAAACCGACGAAGAAGAACTCGAGGTAAGGGGAAATCTAACTATACAGGATCTGGAAAAATCTGTTCTTGCAAAACTCGATTATCTTAGGCGAAAACTTGATACGTCTTCTTCTCTAGAAGAGATTTCAGACGTGAGTGATGCCATTTATCGTCTCTTAAAAATAATAGAAGTCTCAAGAAACGTGAGAAAAATTGAAAATAAGAGTAGAGAAAAGAAGGGATAAAACCTTAGTAGTTTATTCGCAAAAGAGATTTGATCTATTAAAGAGCCTGAGGAGGACAGCCTATAGCATTTTATCATCCTTATTAGAGTACTCGATTGAAGGCTATGTTATAGGGAGCGTTGCAAGAGGAGATGTTACAGAAAACAGCGATGTTGATGTATTTTTACCATATTATATCCCTATTTATAGGGTAAAGCTCGCGTTAACGCAGGGATGTCTAGTCGATGAAGAAAACTTGAGGTATATTATAGTTCAGGCTACACCGCAGTCTTCGCCTAGAATTCTCGTAAAGATCGATGATAGAACAACTATTTCGGTTCCTCTGTCTAAATTATCGAAAACAGAAGAGGAGTTTCTGTTATTTGCTGGAAGGGTATCGCTAAAAGATATAGAAAAAGAAAAGCGAGTTCCTGGAGTTAATAAAAACCTTCTCATGATTGAACCAGTCAAAAACGGCCATATTGAATGGTCTATTATAGGGAGAGAACATGAAGCTGCAAGACTGCTCAACATATCTTTAGAAACTGTCCAAGAACGTGTACTTATGAGGACAAAGAGGATGACTATGGGAAAAGCTGGATTATTTATACAAGAAGATGTTCCTCCAGGCATGTCTCCCGAAGAGATGGCACTTAGGATAGCGAGAAAAAATAGGTTGTTTTATTCCAAAATCAGAGAAACTCTACTATAGTGTTCGTCAATAATAGCAGGATTTTTGGGATTAATAGGAATCAATTCTTCTCTGAAAATATGATGTAATGGTATCTTCTTTTCCTTCCTTTACAGCTCTAACATATTCTTCCATGTTTTTCACTCTATAGAGTTCTCTAACCCAGGATCTTCTTCTATAGGCAGATTTCTCGCGGGGATCAGTTATGTCAACGATTTCAAATATCTTCGCCGTCTTGCCAGGATGATATCCCAGTACACGTCCTATTCTTTGAATCATTTGGCGTCCTTCTCCTGTACTCTCGTAGATAATGGCTACATCGGCATCTGGAACTGTTATACCTTCATCCAAGACAGTTGTTGTAACTATGATATTTACTCTGCCGTCAAGGAACTTTTTGAATGCTTGTTCTCTTTTAATCTCAGGTGTTTCGCCTGTTATAAGCTCAACTTTAAATCCCTGTTTTTTAAGCTCGTTATATATCTCGTTTGCTGTTTTAAGGTATTGTGTAAATATAATTATCTTTGAATCTAGGTATGCAGAGACAAGTGAAATTAACATTTTCAACTTTTCTTCTTTGCCCTCGGCAAACAATGCGTCAAATTTCTCTATTGGAGCAACTATCTTTAGCTTTAAAAGGTCCTCGTATGTAAGCTGATAAATTAATTCACCACATAGTGCGAACAAAAGTTTCTCGTTTCCGTCTCTTCGTGTAGGTGTCGCTGACAGAGCCATCCTATAGAGCGAGTCTATTCCAAGCGCTACTTCCTTAAATGTATTAGCAGGAACGTGGTGAGCCTCATCAAAAACTACTAGCTCGAATTTTCCGAGAAGCAGATCAAGGTATTTAACTGCGCTGTTATAAATTGCAATAGTTATCTCTCGTATCTTTTGTTCTCCTCCGCCCAAAACACCTATCATAGATGACGGTACACCTAGGTATTCTTCGATGTATTTTTTCCATGTAAGAACGAGTTCTCGTGTCGGAACTAGAATTAATACGGGTTTTTTAAGCTCATATACAGCGCCTAGCGCGATGAAAGATTTTCCCCCCCTTGTAAAAATTGCAATTGTTCCCCTCTTCTTTTTTAACCATAATTTAAGTGCTTCTTCTTGGTGAGGATAGAGGTTAAAGTTTTTCTTCAAATGTATCTTGGTGTCTGGGAGTTCTTTAATTTGATTATTTATAGAAAAGCCGTGCTCCGAAAGCTTGCTTATCAACCGTTCTAAAAAACCAACACTGGTTTCAAATAGCTGGTTACTCCAATCAACTTTGAAAACGCGGATTTTTCTCGGAATTAATTCGGTCCCCATATACTCTTTGTTGGGTCCAAGCTTGACTCTCTCTTCATTGTATTCTAAGGTGCCTATCTCGGATAGCACTTTGAATAAATCTTTATCTATTCTATAGAATTTAGAATAGAGTTTACCGTTGTGTCGAAAGATTGTTGCTGTTAATATATCAGGATCAAATTTTACTGATATACCATACTTTTTTTCAGCAAGAAATTTGAGTTTTTTTATATAAATTATTGATTTTATAAATATTTTATTAAATTTTATTGATAAATATTTTTTTATTTCATAATCATTTAAAATTTTATTCTTTAAATAACTTGGAATATACACATTTAATTTATTATCTATTACTATATTCTGATCTTTTGCTTGTAATTTTTCTCTATAAATTCTTATTATTAAATCTATATCTTCTTCTCTTATATCAGTAAATTGTTTAAGCTCAAATAACGTTTGTTCAAGATATTCAATATCCATACTAGAAATTTTTCTCCAATTAATAACCCATACCTTACTTTGAGGATCAAAATCAGCTATCCTTCTCGCTGCCTGAAGAAATTTCTCAAATGTATTCCTATCAAGAATCTTGTTTTTCTTAAAGGCAATCCGCTCTGAAAATCTCATCACTGTTCAGAGATCACCTCCCTCTTCATACCATTTAAGATATTTAAAATAGCTTAATTACATTATCTAGCATATACTTGTGGAATCGAAAATAATAAATGTCTCTAAAAATGTAGAGAGGCGGGTAGTTATGAGCGTTAGAAGAGCTAGAGATAAATGGGCTGCAAAAAAATGGTTCCGAGTTTTAGCTCCCAGTACTTTTGGGTTCGCAGAAATAGGTCTAATTCCTGCAAACGATGAAGATTCATTGATCGGTAGGACTGTGGAGATAAGTTTCTACGATATTAGCAAGGATATAACACAGCTACAAATAAAGCTAAAGTTTCAGATAGTTAGTGTTGAAGGAGATACAGCCTACACACAGTTAAAACTCTATGAGCTCACCAGGGACTATATCAGGAGCATTGTGAGAAGAGGGACGTCGAGGATCGATGCTATAAAGGACATCGTAACTAAAGATGGTGTAAAGCTAAGAGTAATGACTATGGCAGTCACACAAAACAGAGTTAAAACTTCGCAGCAAAGGGCTATAAGAAAGATAATGTTCGAGATTATAGATGAAAAGGCTAAGGAACTCACATTCGATGAATTTGTGCAACAGTCAGTTTTAGGAAATATTGCTACTGAGATCGAGATACGAGCAAAGAATATCTATCCTCTGAAAAAGGCAGAGGTAAGGAAGATAAAGGTATTGACACCCACGTTCGAAATACCCTTGAAGAAGCCGGAACAGCCAGTGCCGACAACGGCGTCTAGCTAATACTTTATTACTCTTTACAATAATCAAGTATAGTTCTAATTGTTTCATTTAACAACTCCTTAGCTAGAAGACTTTTCAGCTTGTTTGCATCTTTCTTGTTCTTAAGAAGGATGTTAATTCCTGCAGCAGCTTTATGACCTCCTCCTTGTCCTCCTATGTTTTTTGAAACTCTTTTTGCTATTTCGCTTGCAGAAAACCCTTTATCTAAAAGCTCCTTTGAGGCTCGAATACTGACTCTGATTTCTTTCTTTTTTCCACCGATGACTATCGCGACATCAGCTCCTATGCTAATTAGAGTTCTTGCAACAGATGCTTCGAATGCGCTAACTTCTGTAACGGCTATAATATACCTACATACTTCAAGTATGCTGGATCTATAAATTCCCTTAAATCTAGCAATCTTTTCCGAGTATTGAGTTTTTTCTTCAAGAAGTGATAATGCCGTATTATAATCTCCTCCCTGTTCTATCAGCCATGCACTGATCTTAAATGTGAGAGGTGAGGAAATCGCAAACCTTCTTGTATCAAAGAGAATTCCGCATAATGCTAACGTTGATAGCTTCTTTCCTAAAGCTATATTTGATTTTCTGGCGATGTCTGCTACAATTGTTGTAGTAGAAGGTTCTTGTAAAACTATTTTGAATGTTGTCTTTTCGCAGATATCTCCACAAGGAATGTGATGATCAATGACAAGTATTTCTGCAGAGTTCTGTAAAAGGGTCTTATTTTTTCCCAAGAGCATTGATGAAGATGTGTCACATACAACTAAAGCATATGGTCTACGAATTTCTACTGAAGAGGTCCAGTTTATGTTTAATTTTTCAAGGATTCTTTTAGAAACCTTGCTAGGGGGGTCAGGAAACAATATTGTCGTGTTTAGTCTATTTTCGTCTAAAATTTTTTTGACTAAAAATACTGAGGCGATTGCATCAGGGTCAGGATTGATGTGCGTAAGTATAATTATCTGGATATCTTTTGGAAGAGAGTTTATGTATTCGAAAAATACGTTCATCACTATCCCTTCAGGGTAAGAGCTTAAACCCTCTTTCTTCCATATGTTCAGCTATTTTTTCCAGCTCTTCATCTAAGGCCTTCTCTATAATTTCCTTAAGTTTGTGTTCATCCATTATCTTTGACTTTGCTTCTACGGTTACTTCGAATGTGTAAGGCCAGTCATCAATCACATCGATATGAACAATGATCTCCACATCTCCTCGCATTTTTTCCCTGATATTTTCTTCTAGCTTCTCGGCAATCAATACTGCGATTTGTTGTAAAAATTCTTTAGATACTTGTTTAGAATAGAAGGGTTGATTACTTTGCTGTTTTTTCATTATTATCCGGCTCCTGTAAGTTGTCCTTGGCTTCTGCTCTTTAATTGTCTTTCCAGACTCTTTGCTCTTTCCCTAAGTAGTTTTTCTTTCCTTTCGAACTCTTTTAGCTTTATCTCGATTACCTCTTTTTCGTCATTAAGTTCTTTTATCACTTCCTCTTTTGTCGTTCTAAAGAGTATATTTCCCATTGCTTTAAACACATGATTTTCTTCGCTTTTTTCGAGTTCTTTAAGGGTTTTTTCTATCTCTAAAAGGCGGTTTTTTAATTGCTGGGTTGTTAAGGCGATTCCGCGTAGTTCTTCGATAGTTTGTTCGTATTTTTTTAGCAACTGTAGATCTACAGACATAATTGCACCGAAAGAAAGTAGAAGGTTTATTATATAAGCGTCTCGTAGCCTATTTCAAGCTATCCACGATCCTTTTTGCCTTCCTAGAGGTTCCCGTGATGCGTAGTATCTTGACATCTTCGTATAAACTAAAGACGAGAGCTGCTCGCAGATAGTCGACACCATCTTTGTCTATTGCTACTACGTGTTTGTTGTCTTTACTGTAAATAACTGTAGGACGTGTTCTGCTTAGTCCTTCGAGTCCAAAGGCATACATGATTGCATTGACGAGCTTTTTCAGTAATTCTTCTTTGTCACTTATCTTTGTTCGTATAATGATATAGCGTTTTTTAATTTTCTTCAATATATACACCATTAACCGGAATTTTTTTCTCCAGTTTTAGTCTATTCTTAGTAATTAAATACTCTATCTTTTCTGACATGTTCTTAACTACATAGTCTTCGGGGAGGTCGAAGAACTTTTTCATGAATGCCACAACATTCTTAGGATTCCTTGGAGAATATGGTTCAAAGGGTCCTGTTGATACAAGAAGGTTTACTTTCTTTTTAGCTAGGGGATTTATTAGTGTTCTTGCAAAGTCTATTGCCCTAGCAGTTTTAATAATATCTTTTTTTAAAAGATGATAGAGTTGTAGTTCGAAAAATTTGTTTAAAGAAAGGGCATAACTTATATCTCCTCGAAAAATTTGAGGTGTTATTCCAGGTATTAGGGTTACTACGTCTACGCGTCTATCACGGCTTCCCAGAGCTAGTATTCCCCTGTTTATTCCTGCTATAGATATGATGTCGGCATATGCACGTAGAGATCTAATGTAGTTTAGGATTTTTTGCTGGTTTTGTTCAATTATCTCTATTCTCAAACCATGAACTGTGTTTTTATCTAGTTTTTCCGATTTTCTGATGAAATTATAGATTGAACGTAAATATTTTCTTGAAATTCTTTGTTTATCTCTAACTTGTATAGTATAGATACAGCCCTTGTAGCCGGATTCTCTGCATTTTTCAGATAGCAGAACTATTTTTTCTTCTAACTCTTTTATCGAAATACCTTCACCACTAGGTATAGGTAAATGGACATATGCATCAAAAAATCTCCTTTTAGGCATCCTTTAATCCCATAGATGTTAGAGCATTTATTAAGGCATCTCTTTTTCTTATGTGAGGATAAAAGGAGATAGTTATTCTTATTACATCATCACCCTCGGATATCCTAAGTTTATCTAAATACGCATCCTGTTTGTCCAGCCTTAAGTGAAGTTTTCCTCTATTGAAACGTAAATCTAAGGTTTCTTTAATTTGGCTTGAGTCAAAACCATCTAGTGAAGATAGAATATATTTCGATATTTCTTGAGCTTTTTTCTGTTCATCTATATCTAACTTATAGTAAATAATGGGATTGCCATGATATCCGTATACAATGTTTTTCACGATTTTATCCTTTAATTCACTGCGAAGAGAGGATGGAGCTATGTTAAGAAGCGCCGTTAGAACTTTTTCTTCAGATTCAGTAGCATGACAAAAAGTTGAGGCTTGTAATCTTTTAACTATCTTTTTCATTATCCTCCTCAAGTTTTACTTTTTCAAGTATCTTTGATATATCAACTTTCTTTTTGACTTTCTTATAGTATCCTGATATCCAACGTCGTTCAGGATCGTTCTTTATTGCTGGATGTTCGGGGTCGGCTAGCACAACTTCATACCATTTATAGACACCGTCTTCGCCAACCCAGTATGAGCCCAGCACAACCATGTTTGGATGTTTTCGAGCCGCTCTCTCTTCAGCAATCCACTGAGTACTTTTATGAGGACTGTATCCATATACACCCATTCTCTTAGGTCTTCTTCCGCTTCGAGGACGAGGACGATTTAGTCCACCTTTCCTGACCCTGACTCTGACCACAATATATCCTTGTTTGGCTTTGTATCCAAGAGCTCGAGCTCTGTTTATTCGTGTAGGCCGTTCTATTCTAACAACAGTTGGTTCCTGTCTCCATTTTAGAAGTCGCTTGCGCATGATCTCTGCATGTTCATCACTAAAGGGTTTTTTCCAAATTCTAGCTAAGTATTTGTAATAGCCCATGAGTACTCCCTGGTATCAGAATATCTGTTTCTTAAATATTTATCTTAACTCTGGTGTTAACGACTTAAGAGTCTTTACCACTTCGGCTAAAGGAGCATCGGTCTTGAATCCTTTAGGGTCAAAGTGGGTTAAAGAGGCTCTGTATCCCTGTGAGACTAGGCTGGAAATCACCTTGTTTAGTGAAGGTTCATGACTTATGTTGTAAACAGAAGATAAACGATCTAACTGATAATAGAAAACTATGTCTGCTAGCTCTTGGTTAATTTTCTCTAAAATCCTGAAGCCTTTTTTTGAAAGATTATGTTTTTTCAGCAGTAAAGAGTATTTTTGATACATTTTTTGAACAAAATTAATATCCCAAAGAAGATTTATCCAGATAGGTCCACCATAAATAATTTCTTTATTTCCGCAAAAGCCACACTCTGATGGTAGGCTGGGAATAATGCCTTGTATAATGCCCCTTTGCAGACATTTTGGACAATAATAAACATACCCAACATTTTCTGGAAGCATGCTATGTCTAGACTTTGTCGATAATATTTGAAAACAAGCTCTATAATGGTGGTCAGAGTAATATGAAAAAATTGGTAGTGCGGTCTTGCCTATTTTTGCTGCTTCTCGAGCAATAAAATACACCAGGATTCTAAGCCCTATTTCTTTCGAAAACTCCGTCTTTAGGCTTTTGGAAAAATATTTTCTAATACAAGTTTTAGGATAATTTCCTACAAGTGGAGGTAGATCTGTGGCTGTATAACATACTAGACCGCCATGGTTAACAGCTCTTAAAGCAGCTTCCGCAAAGGGTGCCGGGCTACCAAACGGGTCTATGTCGATAACATCAAAACCCCTAGTTCTTGTAAGTAAGGTTACAGCATCCTCGTTTGTTATCTCGACGACACCCTCTAGGCCATTCATTTTAACGTTTTTTTCAATTATTTTGATAGCTACATCATTTATATCGTTTATAATAACTCTTTCAACAATGGATTTGTTTTCTAAAGCATATCGTATTCCTCTAATTCCTGTCGCACCCAACGCATCGATGACCTTCAACTTTTTTCTTGAAGAAATTTCAGAAAACACGCTGATTACTACAGAACTAAGATCTCGTGAAATTCTCATTCGAGGGTTATAAAAAACTGGAGCCCAGGCTGGATCATAGTATCCTTTTTCATCACGAAAAATTTCGGGGTTAGGAGCTAGTATCTTGGCAAGACCTTCTTCAATTTCAATAAAACCATCTTCCATATTGATAATAGTCATTATAGTTCATTTAGCAGAATTTTCACTTTTTCTTTTATTTTACTAATACGACTGCTTGGAACAATCATGTATTTATCAGTTATCTGTTCTCCTTCGATATTATTTGAGATTATGATGGCAGTCGATTCAGTTACTTTTATTATTTCTTCAATGGTGCCTATGTCTTCCTTTTCTTCTTCTTTTTCTATTATAACTTTTACTTTTCTTTTTTTCATAGATTTTGCGCCAGCGTCAAATGGCGTCTTATAAAATATATAATCTTTAAAGCCAAGCTGGGCAAACATGTTTAGAACGAAGCGGATTATATCGTCACGTGCTATACTGCGTGTATGTGAATATTCTTCGAAAATTTTTTCTCTAAACATTCTTTTAAGAGAGTTTATACTCATTTTTTCAAAGATTTCTTCTCCAAAGATTTCTTCGAGTTTTGCAGCGACATTTAAAGATG
Source organism: uncultured Thermofilaceae archaeon (assembly GCA_964546235.1). Lineage (GTDB taxonomy): Archaea > Thermoproteota > Thermoprotei > Thermofilales > Thermofilaceae > JALVKT01. The sequence continues at coordinate 19,378 of CAZJJA010000004.1, forward strand.
CATCGCTTATACCACTTTCATAATATAGTACGGCTCTTCTTGATATTCCAAGCCGATGAGCTAGTTCTCCTCTAGAATAGCCGCTTTTCTCTCTTTTTTCTCGTAGAGCTTCTTTCTTAATTTTCACATAGATACCTCCTCTAGATACATATATGAGTGGCTCATCGCTCCCCTTAAGCATTTTACTGTAGGTTTCACTTGTCATTACTGGTATATTGTGCTTTGAATAAACTATATCGTCAGGAAGTTTCTCTCCTTGAACCTTGTCAACGATGACTATAGGTATTCCTTCAAAAAAATCGCTTATCTTCTTCAGGTTTTCAGCCGCCTTAGAGGATAATTTTTCCGCGTCATTTAATTGTTTGACTATGATAATATCTTGCTTTACCCTTAGGATAGAGTCAAAACAGTAATCACTATCTTGTATTGTAAAAGTTTTTAGATTTTTAGTGGATGCTGACATACTCGAGCACTTATAAGTATCTTTCTATCCAATTTATTGGTGAAATAAATATAGTATTTAAACGTTTTGTACAGGGCCTCTTATCAATTTTTATTCCTTTTGTGCGATCACAAATGCATGAGCTACATCATAGGGTTCCAAGTGGACTACATCCTTAACCTTATATCCTCTTTCTTCAAGGTGTTCTATTTCTCGTTTATAGGTTTCTGAAGGCTCCTTAGTTACGTCAATACTCATTGCCTTTATTGCAAGCATGATCCATCCTCCATCTTTGAGAAACACATCTGCATTGTCTGCGACTATTTTGCTCTGGAAAGGCTGTGCTATGTCAGCATACAACACTTCTATAAGTTCTACAAGGTGCGAATATTTTGTTGGGAATCTTGCATCTGCTAATATTGGAATAACATTCTTTCTATGAATCGCTACTTTTTCGATAAACTCTCTCATAACTCGTGGTGCAAACTCTACTCCATATAATACTCCTTTAGGACCTATTATATCAGAAATATGGCTTGGAGTTGTTCCAGAAGCGACCCCCAGATAAAGCATCTTTGTTTCAGACTTTATCGGATTTATCGTTATCCCTTTGAGTATAGCACCTGCCAATTTGCTTCTATAAGGATTCCACACTCTAAACTCTTTTTCATCGAATTTTACAAGCTGTTCTCCATATACCTTTATGCCAGGAGCCAGGTTTATTGTTGCAAGTTTTTCGCTACCATCCTCAAACTCGATAATATATATTCCCTCAAACTTTTCATATGGCTTATAACTTACAGCCTTTATCACATCTCCCCACCTCTATCTTCTCTTTTTATATTTTCTAAACTTTTTCTTACCCTTCCTGTCTCTTCTCTTCTCTTTCTTCTCAACTTTTCTCACTGGAGGTTTAGCATAAAGTGTTTTAATCTCTTGAATCCTTTTCTCCAAATCTTCCTTTAACTCGTCCGCTCTATACTCACCCGTAAAAGCGTCAATTCTAGCAGCAATCGCCAGTTTGGCAGCCAATGCTCTAGCGATTTTTCCTCTTTGCCATCTCGGAGATCTGTGGATAGCTGGATATTGGAATATTACTCCGTGTTTTGGAGGTTTAGCGCCATATCTTAGTGCTCTAAATAACGCTTTTTCTGCTCCCAGCACCTGTATTGTACTGGCCGGAAGCGTAGCAAGTTTGTTGAGTCCACCTGCCAATGATATTAACCTTGCACCGAGCAGCGGTCCGACAAGACCTCTTATATTTGGAGCCACCTCTAGCATGGCTTCATCTATGTACTTTTCAAGTTTTCTTCTAGCATCGTATAACTGTAATCCTATGTTAGAGACTAAGCGTATTGCATTTAAATCGAAGTCTGTCAAATCAGCGCCCATACTTTGCTTTGCGGCTTTCAGAACTTTTTCCGAAGTTTCTTCATCTAGCCCTATTTTAAGAAGCTTTTCTTTAGTGAAATTATTACGCATACCTATTTCGCTGACTATTTTTAGATAGTCTTCGTGTTCGTCTACAAGATCGTCAAGTTCAGGAAAATGTAAGCCATACCATTCCCGTACTCGTGAGGCTAGCAAGTTGATGGTCTTGTTTATATCGTCTAAGGCGTTGATTGCCTGTGCGATGAATAGATCGCGTTTTTCAGCAGCTTTTCTAACTTTCCTTCGAGTTAATTCGAGCGAAATTTCCCATAATTTTTTATAGTATTCTGCTTGTGGAATAGATAGTTTTTCTTCAACGATTTTTACAATGTTCTCCCGAAATGTTCTGAAGACATTGCCTCCAGTTTCTACTTCAACAGAAATCTTTAGTTGAGAAGATATGCTTCTAGCCAATTCTTCATCTTCTAAGACAAGGATATCAATCTCGCTCTTATTTTCGGACAGAAAAGAAACTAATTCTTCGGGGAGTTTCCCCTCTTCTATAAAATGAAGTTTTTCAGCAAGTGTGGCTGGAGCTTGATCTCTCCATTGTTTATATTTTGTCACATTGCCTGTTTCATCTAGGAGAAAAATGGCTAGAGGGTTTATAGCTAGATAGGTTTTTGTCATTTTTTCACCTTATATAATTTTTCTGTCTAACTTTCTTATTCTTCATATATAAGTGCTTGTTTGTAGTGGTATCGTTCTAATCTTTGTCCGATCTCTCTACGCCTAAAATTATCTGAGAATGCTGAAAATATTGACTTTTTAAATAAGCTTCATTAACATCCTTGGTATAAAACATATAGTAGCTATGAGGGTATTAGGTAGAGTAAGGGTTGTGTCTAAAAATAACAATTTAATTGTGGAAGCGTCAGAAAAACCAAAGATAGGAGCAAAAGTATATGATGAAAAAATGGCTTTGGTGGGTTTTGTTTATGACATCATAGGTCCTGTAAATTCTCCATTTATAGTGGTTAAGGTGAAGCTTGACAAATGGAGGCCTGAAGCGCTTGTCGGAAAGGTTCTCTATTGGCAGGGCGAAGGTATGAAGAAAAAGCGTAGAGGTGGTAGAAGACGGCGGTGAGGCAACCAAAGGAGAGTTTTAAATGTCCAGAATGTGGGGCACATATTGTTCCTGTGCTCAACGAAAATGGAGAGTATGTATGCCCCCAATGTGGAGTTGTGTTAGAATCAAGCATAATTGATCCAGGCGTACCATGGCGTGCATATACAAGGGAACAGGAATTGCGAAGAGCTACAGCGGAAAAAATGAAAAGAGGTTCCGATACGACACCTTATAGTGTAAGACAGCAGTTCAAAATAGGAATAAGCCGCGTTCGAGCTTCAGAAGCAAGTCTTGACAGATACTTAAGGGAACTGGAGAATGTCTGTAGAATATTGAGAATTCCAAGTTATATAAAGGACGATGCTGTCTCGTTTTTTAAGAAAGCAAAAACAAAAGGATTATTGAGAGGAAGAAATTATAAACGTTTTATTGCGGCAGCAATATATTCTGCTGTAAAACTTCACTCGTCATATTTTGTTGATATTAATGAACTAGGAGAATTACTTAGTATGAATCCTAAAGACATTCTTAAGACGCATAAACTATTGATTGAAAAAGGAATTATAGAAGGATCTAAAAAAGAACCCTCAAAACCCTCAAATTATGTCACATTTATTATAGATAAGCTTGGACTGACAAAAGAATTGTCATCGGTGTTAATTCATATTCTGAATTTTGCGGATAGTATAGGTCATTGTGTGTATTTTCAGGGAAAAAGACCCAAAAGCATTGCAGCCGCTACAGTATATATTTTCTCCGTGCTTCTTTCTTATAAGCGTTCACAATCAGATGTTGCAAGCATAGTTAATATTTCATCACCAACTCTGAGAAGGATAGCGGCTGATATCCCCAAAAAACTAGACATTATAATCGAGATTTGAATAGTATTTAAAAAGAGACTAGTGTTTTCTTATATTTCATCTCTTTCCAGCTATTACCTTTAAAGCTAAAATTTATTAGCATGCTTAGATTGAATCCATGCTAGTGCCTCTTTAGTGCAATGTGGTGAACATATGGCAAACGAACAAAACGAAGTTGAAACACTAAAACATCAGCTTCGTGAAGTAAGGAAAAAATTGCAGGAAATATCAGAGAAATCGCAGGAAGCCCGTCGAAATAGGGACATTTTGAACAGTGAAGTCAAAAAACTTTCAGCCGAAATACGCTTGCTCAGAGAACAGCTTCTTTCACTTAGAGAGGATCTCTCAAAGTTAAGAGAAGAGAAAAACGAGCTTTACGAAAAAATCAAGGCAATTAAGGAAGAGAGGTCTCAGCTTATTGAGAAGCTTCGAGAAGATAGATCTAGATACAAAAAGCTAAGAGAAGAGTTGAAACTTCTTAGAGGGTTGCTTGGTCCCAGAAGAGTAAACGAGGAAGAATTGAGAAGCAAGATAGAGCAGCTAGAATGGCAATATCAGACTACAACACTCCCGCCCGAGGCTGAAAAGATCATATTGAAGAAGATACGAAGCCTTGAAAGCATCTATGTAAACGTACGGAGAATGAACGAAATAAGAGCCGAAATGGAAGAGCTGAGGAGAGAGATCACACAGCTAAAAGAAAAGATAGGAAATTTGACTAGTGAGCTAAAGACGATAATAGATAGTTATCTGAAAGTTAAGGAGAACTACCAGAAAATCAAGGCACAGCGTGATGAAATTATTCAAAAGATACAGGCATTGAGGGAGGAAAGAGACAAGAAGAGAGAAGAAGCGAACAAGTATCATGAAGAATTTATAACTTTAATGTCAGAGGAGAAAAAGCTCCGCGAAGAGCTTGAAAGAATATCAATATTGCTAAAGGCCAAAGAATTGTCCAGAGTTATAGAGGAGAGAAAGAAGGTCATGTATCAGAAAGCTCTCGAAGCATATGAAAAGTATAAGAGAGGCGAAGCACTGTCACTTGATGAGTTCAAGTTACTAGTTGAATTCAACATGATAAAGAGCAAGTAAAACGCCATGAAAATACAAGTAGCCATAGACCTCACCGATAGGGCAAAGACTTTAAACTTAGCTAGCAAAATCCAAACTAAATGTGAAGAGAAAGAACTTGACCACAATTTTATTATTCTCGAAGCTGGAACCCCGCTAATCAAATACTATGGCATAGGTTTTCTCACAAACATTAAACTTGCTGCTCCGTCACTTCAGCTTCTAGCAGATCTCAAAACCGTAGACGTGGCTCAGCTCGAGTTCGAGCTAGCTTATAGTCATGGTGCCGATATAGCTACTGTACTCGCTCAAGCACCCATAAACACGATCTTAAAGGCTGTAGAAACAGCAGTTAATCACAAGAAGCTTGTGTCAATAGACTTCATCGGTGTACCACCAACTATACTTGAGGACAAATTCGACTCTATATTAAAATCTATAGAAAATCATACTGGAAATCCTGAAAAATATGTAATTTTTTCATTCCATAGAGCAATTGATGAAGAGAAAGATAGAGCTATTTCTCTAGAATCTATCTTAGATTTTGTTAAAAGAATAAAGGAAAATTATCCACATTTGACTGTAGCAGTCGCTGGGGGGCTAACGCCCAAATATAAGGGCATGTTACAAGATGCGGATGTTGACATAGCAGTTGTTGGCAGATATATTACAACATCTGCAGATCCTATTTCGCGAATTAAAGAGTTTCTTTGAAAAGAAAACTATTCTTCTACTGAAATATATCTTCCACAAACTTTGTGGTTTTCTCAAAATCTTCGCCACCCATGTAAATCTGCTGAAGATAACTGTATATATGTTCAAATCCCTCGAACGTGGTTGAGGAAGCCATAATTGTCGGGAAATACCCTTTGAAATCAGAGACAACACGTAGCATTTTTCTCGAGAAATCCTTTACTATATCTCTCTCACTTTTCTCGACATCTCGTTCTAAAGAGCTTTCTTCTTCGATCCATCTCCTTATTCTCTCTTTTTCTTCTGGAGAAAGAAGATCTACCTTGCTAAAAACTCCCATGAGAGGATATTTAAATCTATAGAAAACTGAGGCAGCCATAAATAGTTGTGAAATGAAATCTGAAGGAGAGGAAACAATTATTGAATCCATCAGGAAAATTATTGCACATTTTCTATCTTTACTACATAGAGAGTTAACAATGTATTCGCCGCTCTTTCTAAAAACGAAAATCTCCATTTGGCCAGGGGTATCTATTAATATATAGCCTTCGTCAAAGTCTTCAAATTCTTTTTCCAGTTTTCCTAAATGCTCAAGAACCATATCCATAGATGCTATAATTGCCCCGTTGGGCCCCAAACCGTATTTTTCAAGTATGTCTCTTACAAAAACATACTCTCTGACATCTATGTCTGGTAGATACTCCATGTTCTCTACGGCAGGATCTAAATTAAACGTAAGGACTGGAGCTTCTTGCGTTTTAAGCCAATCTCTGAAACTTGAGGTAAAAGTAGATTTACCTGCACCCGCAGGACCTATAATGAATACTAATAATGTCATGATTATTCACCTACTTGAAAGTGGGTCTAATAAAATTATTATTCTTCTTGAATTTTTCTTTTAACCATGAATAAATACATATTTAGAAAATTGTTATCAAAAAATGGATTAAATGTGTATGAACACTAAATCATTTATGAATCCCTAGAGAATAATATATAATGGATTAAGTTGCCAGAACGACACAAAACTGGTGTGATGCACTTGAAAGAGGAAGAAAAACATCCGTTGTATTATGAACAGATAGAAAAAAAGATCATAGAACTTGTAAAAAAAGCAGGTGAAGATGGAATCATACAGAGAGAACTATGGAAACTCATAGGTCTTGACAGCCGTCGAGGTGTGAGAATAATAAGAAGGCTAGAGCAACAGGGGATGATATCTAGGAGCGAGATAATCTATAAGGGAAGAAAAACATACATTCTGCGTCCAGCGATAATGATGAAAGCAAAAACTGTAATACCGGATTTCCTAGACGATATACCATGTATGTTTTGTCCAGAACTTCCTCGATGCGAGAGTGGAGAAAGGAATGTGATAAATTGTCCTCTATTAAATAAATGGATCGAAAAGAAGAGGAGAGAATATGGCCTCCAGTAGTGTGATAAGAACTTTTATAGCGATCAAAGTCGAGAAACCTGAAATTGTTGAAAAAGTGAGAAGACTTCAAGAAGATCTTGCTAGATACGGGTTAAAGGCAAAATTTGTAGAACCCGAAAATCTCCACATAACACTGAAATTTATCGGGGAAATACCTCCAGTAAAAGTCGAAGCATTGAAGAGAAAACTACAGCAGGTAGAATATCCTAGATTTTCTATAGAATTTCAAGGGGTAGGGGGTTTTCCCTCCCTTTCTAGAGCGAGAGTATTGTGGATAGGAGTTTCTAAGGGTTCTGAAAAGCTAATTGAAATAAGTGAGATTGTAGAAAAGAGCCTTTTGAAGGCAGGAATACCTAAGTCTTCCAAAAGTTTTCATCCACATCTCACTATTGCAAGAGTGAAGGCTCCTCTTAATCAACGTTTAAAGAAAATGCTAGAAGAGTATAGAGATGTAGTGTTTGGACACATGAATGTGGAGAAGTTCTTTTTAATGCGAAGTGTTCTTACAAGTAGAGGACCCATATATTCAGAGCTCGCAGGCTATGAACTAAAGTGACCTTAAATATGTCGTATTGGAAATATCCTGAATGCGTCGATCATATTTCTAAAAAATTAACACCGGAATCCAGCGAGAGAACAAAAATTGAATTAGATGCTCAAATTGTCAGAAAGAAGATTGAGGAAACAATTATAGAGCTAGGGTATAGCAGGTATATTATTGAAGTGGAGTATCAGGGATCTTTTGCTAAAGATACTTGGTTGCCTGGAGGACTGGATCTTGATTTGTTTATTCTTTTCAAAAAAAGTGTTAACAAAGATCTTTTAGGAGAGCTATGCAGAGAGATTACATATCGTGCGGCAGAAAAGCTAGGGGCTAAAGTTTTAAAAAAGTACGCTACTCACCCTTATTTTACCCTTGTACTCGGTGACGGTATCGAAATAGATGTAGTCCCAGCATATTATGTTAGGAGTGCTGAGGAAGTAGTTACACCAGTAGATAGAACTCCTCTTCACACAAGGTATGTTAAAGGTGTCTTAGAGAAAAACGCTAAGTTAAAAGATGAAATACGGATGTTTAAGAAACTTCTAAAAAACTTAAAGATCTATGGTGCCGAGCTGAAAACTCAAGGTTTTTCAGGCTATTTGGCAGAGATTCTCATAATACATTATGGTAGCCTTAGAAATTTACTTTTTCACGCTTCTCTATGGCGTCCATGGAAAACATGCATTGGAAGATGGAAAGGTGTTCCTCAACAATTTCCCTTGATAGTTGTAGATCCCGTTGATTCTAAACGAAATGTTGCTGCTGCGGTAAGCGTTAGGTCTCTTTCAAAGCTGATAGGATTTGCTTTATTTTTCAGGTTCCGTCCAGAAATATTATGTTGTACTCTAGAAAAAGATGGTACGATTGAAGTAAACATTGAAAGAATTAAAGACATTATAAATAAAGGTGATTATGTTTTTGTTCAAATAACCAATTTTCCTCCAATGCCTGAAGAGTCTTTAGCGGGCATATATAACAGGATAGTGAAAAAAATCACAAGAATTGCAGAAAGAAGTGGATTCACTGTATTTCGAAATAAGGTGATAATTAGTGAAAACATCCTGCTTATATTTCACCTGGAATCAACACATCTTCCAAGATATACGATACATGAAGGACCACCAATTTGGGAAAAAAATTCTCTTAGCTTTATATTGAAATGGATTTCAGAGTCAGAAATATGGCCGTTTGTAGGTGAAGAACGATGGTATATTGTAAAAGAGAGAAAAACCAGAAATTTCATAGAGATTGTGGATAATGTATTATCTAGCGAAAAGTTTCCAATGAAATGGAAAGTCTATAATGATGCTAGTTTTATAGAGAGTATTTCTCCAAAATCTCTCTCTGAAATATATGAATGGATAACTGGAAGAGAAGGATGGCTTTCATGTATAGAAGAGATTTTCTTGAAAAAGTGATATGTTACCCCATTATCAGCAAAGAGTGTACAAATAGGAGAATTGTTGAAGCCAGATTACTTGGAATTAAAGATTTTATATTTAGTGGAAAATCGGAGATTAAAGGAGTCAAAATACTGGGTAAAGGAACTACAAGTATTGTATTAAAAGGAATATACCTAGGAAACACTCAGGTAACTATAAAAGTAAGAAGAACCGATGCAAACAGACCCTCAGTTATCAGAGAAGCAAAAATTCTCGAAATTATAAATATTCACGGAATAGGTCCTCGTATGTTGACATTTTCACGAAACATGATTGTATGGAAATACATAGAAGGGTTATCATTTGAAGAGTGGTTACGTTCTGTTCCTGCAAAACAAGTGCTAAAAAATATCCTAAAAGATATAATTATCCAACTATACACGCTTGATAAAATAGGTGTTTCTCACAACGAGCTGTCGCGGCCCGAAAATCACATAATAATAGCGTTACCCGAACAAAAACCATATATAATAGATTTCGAGTCAGCTACCATTAAGAAAGAACCATCTAATCTAACACAATTTTTAAACTTCTTAATTAAGCCTCGATCTAAAATAGGCACAAAAATAAAGAACATTCTTGAAATAGAAGTTGATAGAAAATATCTGATAAGTACTTTTAAAATATATAAAAAAACAAAAGATCTAGATCCTATTTTAGATATACTTAATCTCACTTAACAACCTCGATTACAACATAGGTTCTTGTTTCCTTTATTCCATCTATCCTAGTAATCTGGTTTAATGCATCATCGAGAACAGATTGAGAAAGTTGAATTATTACATCAATATCCCCAGTCACCCTATATATTTTCTCTACAGGTAGCTGTTTTAAATCCTTATATGCTTCTACTCGTTTGTGAGGTTCTATACGTAAAACTATGAATGCATCTCCAGGTTTTTTTCCCAAAACTTCTAAAGCTCTTTCGGTTAGATCGATAAAGCCTCTGCCTGTTCGAATAAGTCCTTCCTCTTTAAGTTTTCTTAAATGAATATTTAATGCCTGGCGAGAAATACCCAGTTCATCGGAGATTTTTTGTTGCGTTTCATTGACGGTAAATACTCTTAAAGGTATGCTTTTTTTGAACAAATAGCTCAAAAGCTCTAGTTGTTTTTCTGTCAATGAATGCTTATGAGTCTCCATAGGATAATTCACAACAAATAAAAATATATTCTTTACTTATGTAAAATATTTGTTACAACCAAGTATTTATTTAGAACCTAGTTCTATAATTACATCGGGGGTGGGTAGCCCAGTAGAAAGCCGCAGGTCCCGGGTTCGAGTCCCGGCGGGCCCGCCAAAAGCCCTTTTTAATCTATGTTCATCGTCATCATAAGGTTCATGAATCTTTGCATTCTACTAAGAGCGAATTCTACATCTTCCTTAGTAACAGTTTTTCTATCAGCATGTTTTGCCAGAGCAACAGATTCTCGTGCTATTTCTCTAGCCAGTCTTTCTAGAAAATCTCTTAAGGTCTGTGCAGCTTCTTCGCTTACTCTCTCTGCACCTTCTTGATGAAGTATTCTATCGATGGGAGCTAAAGGTATCTCATATTTTTTTGTTCTCTGAGACATTTTTATCGATAGATATTTCTCTTGGACTATATATAAAAAATTTCTATTTCTCTTTCATCAAAGTAATACAGTATAGTAATCTAATAATGTAGCGGAACATTGATAAATTAGCTGGGCGTAAACGGTTGGGGATAATATGGGTAAGGTTAGAACGAAGGTTATAAAGAGAACGGCAAAAGAAATGCTGGAAAGATTTCCGCAAGAATTCACAGAAGATTTTGAACATAACAAGAAAAAATTAATGGAGATAGCAGAGATCCCATCTAAAAGGCTTAGGAATAGAATTGCAGGCTATATAACGCGTCTAGTAAAACAGAAAAAACGTATTGAAAAACAGCTTGCTTTAAGGCAAGAGTTAACACTGACTGAGGAAGAAGAATACATCAAGAGAATTGAAGGAAAAATCGAAAAATCTGAATAAATTTTTAGGTAGAAAGCATATAATAATTTCTCGAAAATAGGATTTTAAAGAGCGGGGGTGCCCGAGCTAGGTCAAAAGGCAAATAGCCTGGCTATAGGGGGCGGACTCAGGCTCCGCTGGCGTTGGCCTGCCCGGGTTCGAATCCCGGCCCCCGCACCATTCTCGTCATTGAAGATATAGTTAAAAGAGTTGCATATAGAGTAAGAAATATATAGAAGCGATAATTGTTGTCTCACGCAATAGAATTGTAGATGTGGTGTGAGGTATGGCTGCAGTTTCACAGATTGGTGGAGTTCCTGTTCTAATACTTAAGGAGGGAACCAGCAGGCAGAGAGGAAAAGAAGCTTTACATCTAAATATAATGATCGCGAGAGCCATCGCTGAAACCATAAAAACAACTCTTGGTCCTAAGGGCATGGACAAAATGTTAATAGACACACTTGGAGATATTACAATTTCCAACGATGGTGCTACAATCCTCGATGAAATGGACGTACAGCATCCTATAGCTAAATTAATGGTAGAAATAGCCAAGGCACAGGATAAAGAAGTTGGAGATGGAACCACAACATCGGTTGTCCTAGCTGGAGAACTGTTGAAAGAGGCTGAGAAACTTCTTGATAAAAATATTCATTCAACAATAATTATAAGTGGATACAAGAAGGCTCTAGAAAAGGCTAGGGAAGTTATAAAAAAGAAGGCGATAAAAGTCGATCTTAACGACGAAGAAACACTAAAGAAGGTAGCTATGACATCTATGAGAAGCAAAGCTGTATCAAGTGTTAGAGACTTTCTCGCAGAAATCGCGGTAAAAGCAGTCAAACAAATTGCGGAAGAAGTAGACGGTAAGATAAAGGTCGATCTAGACAACATACAAATAATCAAGAAGAAGGGAGGATCATTCTATGATACACAGCTAGTTTATGGAGTCATCATTGACAAAGAAGTAGTTCATCCAAACATGCCAAAGAGAGTCGAAAACGCTAAGATTGCCTTAATCGACGCACCACTAGAAGTAGAAAAGACAGAGATTGATGCAGAAATAAGAATATCCTCGCCAGAACAGATGCAAGCGTTTCTAGAAGAAGAAGAAAAGATTCTCAAGGAAATGGTCGAGAAGATTAGGGAGAGTGGTGCTAATGTTGTGTTTTGTCAGAAGGGTATTGATGATTTGGCTCAGTATTATCTTGCTCGTGCTGGTGTTCTTGCTGTTCGCCGTGTGAAGAAGAGTGATATGGAGAAGCTTGCCCGTGCCACTGGTGCCCGTATTGTGACGCGTGTGGAGGATATTTCGCCGGAGGTTCTTGGCAGCGCGGAGCTTGTGGAGGAGCGCAAGGTTGCGGACGAGAAGATGGTGTTTGTGGAGGGCTGCCCCAACCCCAAAGCAGTGAGCATACTAGTAAGAGGTGGACTTGAGAGAGCAGTAGATGAGGCCGAAAGATCCCTTAGAGATGCGTTATATGCTGTAGCGGATGTGTTAAGACATCCATACATAATTCCTGGAGGAGGAGCAATAGAAATAGAGATAGCAAGAGAGCTAAGAAAATATGCAACAGAGGTTGGCGGAAGAGAACAGCTGGCCATAGAATCATTTGCAAATGCCGTTGAAAGTATACCCAGAACACTTGCAGAAAACGCTGGACTAGATCCGATAGATATTATGGCAGATCTAAGAGCAGCCCACGAAGATCCAGCAAAATGGACATATGGTGTAGACGTAACTGATGGAGGAGTCACTGACATGATGACACTAGGAGTCTTCGAGCCAGCAATTGTAAAGGACCATGCAGTAAAGATAGCAACAGAAGCTGCTGCAATGATACTTAGAATCGACGACGTGATTGCAGCATCAAGGCTCGAAGAGAAGAAAGAAGAAAAAGGAGGAGCAGGAGAAGAAGAATCTGAATTTGACTAAATTTTTCTAGATTTTTCTCTAGATCGATAATGGAAGATATTTTTAGCATGTTTTTATTTTCCTTGTAGAGATGAAAGATGGTAGAAAAGATCATATTGGTTGCTGGAATGCCGGGTTCGGGAAAAGGCGTTGTAAGTGAAGTGGCCAAAAGTTTGGGTATTCCTGTCATTATCATGGGTGATGTACTTCGAGAAATAGCGATAAGCAAAGGCTTAGAAATAAACGATGCAAATCTTGGCAAACTTGCCCTAGATTTGCGGAAAAAAATAGGTAGACATGTTATTGCTCTTTATTCTCTAGAAAAAGCAAAAAGATTGAAAAATGATATTGTCTTAATAGAAGGATTAAGGAATATTGAAGAATATGACTATTTAAAACAGAATGTAAAGAATCTTGTTCTGATCGCCGTTCATGCCTCTCCGAAGACTAGATTTGAGAGACTGAGAAAAAGGGGTAGAAAGGATGATCCAAAGACTTTTGAAGATTTCGAAGCCAGGGATAGACGAGAGCTCAAAATGGGAATAGGGTCAGTAATAGCACTTGCTGATATAATGCTTGTAAACGAGGATATTTCTCTTGATGAATTTAGAAGCATAGTAGAAAAACAGATGATTGAAATATTAGAGAAAGGGCGACAAAAATGAAGGTTATTATACGTGCACCACTTTTTCCCACTGAGGACGAGAAGCGTGTTTTAAAGGCTTTAGCAAACATCTTTCCAGAAATAAAGTTTAGGATTGAAGGTGAAGGAAAGTTTAGAGAAATAATTGGCGAATGTATTTGTTCTCATTGCTTAGAGAAGTTGAGGAATAAGTTGAGGACACAGAGGATATTGGATTCTGCGAGGTCGTATATTTTTAAAGGAAGAAAGAATGGCTTTGTGAAATTTTATTTAAATAAGCAGGCTGCATTTGTCGGAAAGATAAGTTTTTGCGCATTTGAATTTGGTGAAAGTCCTTTGGGAGCTATAACGGTTATTGTCGAGCTGGGAGACGAAGATTTTGAAAAGTTTGTGAACTGGTTAGCACCAGCAACTGTAAATGGTCGACCTGTCAATGAAGAAAACGAGTTTCCTTGCAAATAGTTTTTGGCTATAAAAAATTTTAGTAACTCATCCTCTGACTCTCTGGATTTTATACCTACCCATTATTTCCCAAACTTCTACTTCAGCTCCCTCTGTAATCCTGTTCCTAATTTCTTCTTCTTCAGGCATAGAGACTTCAAATGTGCTATAGTCTTCAAGGCTCATTAGCTGTATTGTATCACCCATAATTGAGATGACTTGTGCATTGAATTTCCTTACTATGGGAACTTCCACTCTCGAGCTTGTTGGGACTATGAGTGTTCTTTTTACTCCATCGAATATTCCTATTCCTACTATACGTGCTTTTGCTGAGCCGTGTTTTCCAGGTTTAGATTTTTCTACCTCGACAACGCGGCATGGTTCGCCGTCTATTACTATGAATGACCCCGTCTTTATGCTACCAGCCTCAACAGGTCTTGTCGACAACAATATCACCTCTTCTTTTAGGTAAAAGAATATATCACGGTATATAAAAATTATATATCCTCAACTATGATTGTTTTCGTCAATAACTTGTTTGCAGATTCTTAATATAATGTTACGAGGGCGAGGGTCACCTTGTTTTACAAGGACTGCATTGCCTTTAACAGAATATAACAGCCATTCTAGGTTTTCCTTACGTAGATATGAGACCAACTTTAGTTCTTCGACATATTCCTTTGGTCCGCTCAGGAAGATCATAAAACCTGCTAGGGAATAGATATCAGGTGGCAAAAAACCTGGTATCTGAACTAAGGATACTATACTGTAGCCAAATTTTCTAGATTCTCTGTATAATTGACTAAGAAAACTTCCTTCTCTTAATTTAAAAAGATCATGTGCTTCGTCAACTATGATCATAAGTTTAGTTTTAGTATTATTAGCATTTTTCATCATTTCACCATCTAAACGAGCCAATAATGATAAGAGACCCAGTCTTTGCCTATTAAGACTCAATCTCCCCTTTCTTCCTCTAAATGTAACATAAACGTTTTTGTCGATAAGATTCGATATTCTCTTCTTTCCAAGAAAAGATAATATGTTCTCTACAAGTCCTCGGATTTGTGGCACAGCTAATAATTTGGGCTGGTTAGAATCGGTATAGATGTCAAGAAGAGTCTTTTGTAAGTCGAAGACGAGAAAATCTGGTAGCTGGTAACTTGTAACCGCTATTTCTGCTAAAGTATGAAAATAGTCTTCTGGAACCCATCCGGATGGATTAAAGATATCGAATCCTTCGACTGATAGATCAAGCAAAACTCCTTTTAAAAGCTTTACAACAACTTTTTCATAAGCAATCTCACCATGAGGATCAATTATCCAAACTTTAATTCCATGTTTATTAGCTTCCAATGCAAGATGTCTTGCAAGAGTGCTTTTGCCGCTACCAGTAGTTCCTAAAATTATGCCATGAAGACTTGGTAATCGAGAAACGTCTAAAAATACTGGTCTTTTGATCTCATCTACTCCTAGGTAAAATCCTTTTTCATCAGTTATAGGTGGTAGAAAGGAAAATGGAGAAAAGGGAGCCAGATCACCTGTTAAAGCTTTCTCATAAGTAAGACTATTAAACAACATTTTTTTCAAAATATCTTTCAGTATATGTGAAATCATTCTGTTACATTTTGAAAATAAAAATATTAACATGACACAGAATTGATTAAGAGAATATTATATACCATAAGCTTACATAGATAGTGGGTGAAGTAATATGTTTCCAGCCGCACCAGGAATGGGATATGACAGAGCAATAACCATCTTTAGCCCTGAAGGTAGACTTTACCAGGTAGAATATGCTTTTGAAGCAGTGAAAAGAGGAATGACAGCTTTAGGCATTAGAGCGGTCGATGGAGTTGTTTTAGCTGTAGAAAAAAGAAGCACTTTCCCACTAGTTGAAGGTACAGAGAAGATTAAGAGAATTGACGAACACATAGGACTAGCCTTTGCCGGTCTTTTTGGTGATGCACGCGTATTGATAGATCAAGCACGAATATATGCACAGACCCATAGATTAATTTACGGTGAACCAATACCTGTAGAACTTATAGTCAAAAAAATATGTGATATAAAACAAGCCTATACCCAGCATGGCGGCGTAAGACCTTTCGGAGTTGCTTTCCTATTTGCTGGAGTTGATAGAAAGGGTCCGCATCTTATACAGACAGATCCTGGAGGAACATACCTTAGATGCAAGGCAAGAGCTGTGGGATCTGGAGCCCAGAGAGCCTTAGAGGTCTTTATGAAAGAGTACAGAGACGATATAGTTTTAGACGATGCTATACTTCTTGCATTGAAAGGACTGAAGGCTGCTATGGAAAACGAGTTTAAGGCAGAGTTTATCGAAATGGCGAAAATTAGCGTAAAGGACAAAGTATTCAAGGTATTATCTAAGGAAGAGGTCGAGGAGTATATATCTAAGTTATAAATTCATTATTTTTGAAAACTTATGTCGAAGCACAAGCTGACAGTTGCTAGGCTCGAGAGAGCAGGTAAAAAATTTGAGATTATAGTCCATGTAGATAAAGCTTGGAAATTCAAGAACGGCGAAAAAATTGATATAAGAGATATTTTGGAGGGCGAGTTCATATATTATGATGTACGACAGGGTCTCAAAGCATCTGAAACCGAGTTAAAGAAGATTTTTGGCACATCCGATCCATACCAGGTAGCTGAACAAATACTTAAGCGTGGAGAATTGCTTCTCACAGCCGAACAAAGACGAGAACTTATAGAGAGAAAAAGACGGCAGATAATCGAGTTTCTTGCAAAAAACGCTATAGATCCGAGAACAAACCTTCCAATACCTCCTAAAAGAATAGAATTAGCTTTGGAACAGGCACGAGTCGGGATAGATCCGTTTAAACCAGTGGAAGCTCAAATAAATGATATAATCAAGGCTTTGCGGCTTAAACTTCCAATGAAACTTGCCAAGGCTATTATAGCAGTAAAAATACCTCCCATATATGTAGGTAAGGCTTATTCGGCTCTATCAAAGATGGGTAGAATCGTAAAAGAAGCTTATATGAATGATGGGACATGGTTAGCGCAGATAGAAATTCCGGCTGGAATGCAAAATATACTTGTAGAAAAAGTCGCTTCTCTCACTAGAGGAGAAGGTGATGTTAAAATAATAAAAACCGAGTGAGTGTGATATACTATGCCTGTATATGCGAAGAATAGACAAATAGTTGTTCCCGGTGAATTGATAGCCGAGACAAATAGGTATGAAGTAGAGGGTAAAATCTATAGAAAAAACAAAAAAATATACTCTAAAGTTCTTGGAGTTGTTTTTATAGATGAAGAAAATAGGAATATCCGTGTGCTTCCCTTAAAGGGGAAATATATTCCTAATGAAGGAGATATAGTAATAGGTAAGGTTATAGAAGTAGGTCTTACAAACTGGACAGTTGACATTAACTCGCCTTATTTAGCTGTACTTCAGGTTACTGAAGTTTTTTCTAAACCAACTCAAATATCGAGAACGGAATTATCGAAAATTCTGGATGTAGGAGATATCATTATAGCTAAGGTTATATCTTTTGACTATACACGTGATCCACTCTTAACCATAAAGGAGTCAAGGCTCGGAAAAGTGTCACGAGGTATAATTGTAGAGATTCCTCCATCTAAAGTTCCTAGAATCATAGGGAAAAAAGGGTCAATGGTCAACATGCTTAAAAACATGCTAGACGTTGAAATTGTTATAGGGAAAAACGGTAGAGTGGTTGTGATAGGAAAAGATCCGGCTAAAGAGGAAATAGCTGTATTGGCTATAAAGAAAATAGAGCGTGAAGCTCATACCTCTGGATTAACAGATAGAGTAAAAGCGTTTATAGAGGAAAAACTGAAGGAATTAGGTGAGAAATCTTGAAGAAAGAAGGTATAAGATTATTCAATGACGAGGGAAAAAGAACTGATGGAAGATATCCTAACGAGATACGTCCCGTGAGAATAGAAGCAGGAGTTCTAAAAAATGCTGATGGGTCAGCATATATCGAACTCGGCAACAATAAGATTCTGGTAGCAGTATATGGACCCCACGAAGCAGTCCCTAAATATATTGCCGAGCCAGATAAAGCGGTTATAAGATGCAAATATTCTATGGCACCTTTCTCAGTATCGGATAGAAAAAGCCCGCAACCCTCCAGGAGGGAAATAGAGCTGTCAAAGGTCATCAGAGAGGCATTAGAACCAGCTATATTTTTGAATGAATACCCGAGAACAATGATTGATGTTTTTATCGAAGTCCTTGAAGCGGATGGAGGAACTCGAACAGCAAGCATTACTGCCGCATCAGTGGCTTTAGCTGATGCAGGTATCTCGATGAAAGATCTAGTGACCGCCATTGCAGTAGGAAAGGCTGAAGGAAAACTTATAGTTGATCTGAACGGTCTTGAAGATCAGTATGGTGAAGGGGACATGCCTATAGCTATAATGCCTCAATATAATGAAGTCACACTCTTTCAGGCTGACGGGATTTTTACTCCCGAAGAGATTGAAGAGGCATTTAGGCTGGCAAGCGAGGCTATTAAAAAGTTGTATAATGAGCAGAAAAAGGCGCTCAAAAAGAAATATGAAGAAGTTATTAAGGAGGTGAACCAAACTGAGTGATTCTAAATCTGTGGGAGTGTTATCCTTATTAAAAAAGGAGGTTATACTAGCAGGTCTTAAAAAAGGAGAGAGAACTGATGGCAGAGGATTACTTGAATACAGGAAAGTGGAAATAAAAACAGGCTATATTGGCAAAGCTGAAGGCTCTGCGTTAGTAAGGCTTGGCGACACAAAGGTAATTGCTGGCGTAAAGATCGATATTGGAACACCCTTCCCAGATACTCCCGATATGGGAGTGCAGATAGTTAATGCCGAGCTTATACCTGTAGCGTCGGCAGTCTTTGAACCGGGTCCTCCTGGAGAAGAGGATATTGAACTTGCGAGAGTGATTGACAGGGGACTACGTAGTGCAGAAGCCGTCGACATGTCGCAGCTGGCAATAATTCCTGGCTCACGGGTCTGGACGATATTTATAGACATTTATCCACTGGACCACGACGGAAATCTTATCGATGCTTCAGGCCTTGCGGCAATGTCTGCTTTACTTGATACAAAAATGCCAGTCGCAGAAGTTGTGGATGAAAATATAACTCTCTCTGAAAACAAAAAACCCTTACCGATAAAAACACGTGTAGTCTATGTGACACTGGCCAAAATAGGCGACTACATCATTGTTGACCCAACGTTTGAAGAAGAACTAGTTGCAGACGCACGACTCACATTCGCTATAAACGAGGATAGGAACATCTGCGGCATACAGAAAGGTGGTTCAGGATCATTTAAAGTAAAGGAAATATTAGAGGCCAAGAAAATAGCTTTAGAAGTAGCAGAGGGACTTTTTGAAAAGCTCCCTCCCAAGCCAACAAGTGAATAAAGTATATATCTAGTCCATATATCATGTCCAAGGGTGTCATATAGTGGGCAGAACAAAAGTCGTAGGTAGCGCTGGAAGATTCGGTGCTCGCTACGGCTCCACGCTAAGAAAAAAGGTAGCCCTTATAGAAAAGAAAATGAAAGGAAAACACAGATGCCCAAGGTGTCATTCTAGAGGCACATTAAAGAGAGTCAGCATAGGTATCTGGACATGTAAAAAGTGCGGGTACACATTTGCGGGCGGCGCATGGATTCCAAGAACACAGCTTGGAAAAACATTTGCACCTGAAGAGCTAAAACAGATGGGATTAAAATAAGCCTTTTTCTCGTAGTCTTTTATATATATATAAAATTTCTTCTGGAGAAAGAGTGAATATTCTCCTATTTATAAGATCGCCGAGAAAACATATTTCTTCTTTTTTTAGTCCCAGTCCTTTTTCAAGTGCAAAAGAAAGTTTTCTTTTCCTATAAGAAAATATCTTCTGAGTTAATTTCTCTACACCTTCGATTATTTCCTTTTCTATATTCTTTTTCTCAATGAAGAGAATCTTGGAGTTAACCTTAGGCCTAGGAAAAAAGGCGGAAGATCCTATTGTCATCAATGGCTTTACTGTAAAACATAAGCTTGCAATAACACTGATTCTGCCATAGCTAGAGGTGCCTGGTATTGCATATAGCCTTTCAGCAAATTCTTTCTGAAACGTTAAGATTCCAATCTTAAAGTCTATATCCTTACATAACTTTACAATAATATCTGAGGAAATATAATATGGTACATTAGAAACCACGTAGTCGAAGGGTCCGTTAAAACGAAGTAATATTGCATCACTGTTAATTACATCGACGTTTTCGAGTCCTACTTTTTTTCTAAAATAGTGCGCCAAACGATAATCCAGCTCGACACCTAAAACATATTCTGCTTTTTCGGCTAAAAAGAAAGTCAGGTTACCTATTCCACAACCAATTTCATAGACGACGCCTCCTTCGATAAAATCCGCAACATATCTTGCGACTCTACAGTCTACAAGAAAACTTTGTCCGAGCTTTTTTCGAATAACAACTCTGTTTTCGCGCAAAAAATCTTTTACATATTTTTTTAACCAGCAACGACTTATTGCTGACCACCCTACCAAGTTATACATCGTCAGATGTACTCCCATTCATCATCTATTTCAGAGGACGCCAGTTCATCACATTAGAGCTATGTAGAATTTTGCTTAAAAATACCACGACTTTTCTCCTAAAAATATCGATCAATGGTTGTTTGTATATCTTCTTCTACCACTTGATCTTCCAGAACGCTTCCTTCCTCTTCTGCTTCTAGCGATTTTTTGAGTTTTTTAGCCAATGTCAGA
>CAZJJA010000005.1:0-1104 GCA_964546235.1 uncultured Thermofilaceae archaeon
AGACAGGTCGGACTCTACCTGTCGGGGGTGCTGGCCGCCTGAGGGGAAGGTCCGCTCAGTACGAGAGGAACGGCGGGCCGTGGCCTCTAGTCTACCGGTTGTCCGACAGGGCAAAGCCGGGCAGCCACGCCGCAAGGGATAACCGCTGAAGGCATCTAAGCGGGAAGCCCACCCCGAGACGAGGCGGCCGCTCTCGGCCCGATCTGGGGGTCCCGGTGACGGGGCTCCTTGGGCCGGGACGAGGGCTCCCGTAGAAGACGGGGTTGATGGGGTGGCGGTGTAAGCGCCGAGGCCTTCGGGCCGAGGCGTGAGCCGGCCACTCCCAATCGCCCGAGGTGCTGTTTGTCGGTGTGGGCTCGGGCGTTGATCCTCTCCTGTGCGGCGTTCTTTATTGTTTGTTTTCTTGTTTTGTGTTGTGTTTTTGGCTTGGTTTGTTGTTCTTGTTAGGATGGGGTATAAGCTGAATGTATTGTAATGTGTTTTCTAGTATGGGTTTGTAAGGAGAAGGCTCTTGGTGTGTTTTGTATTTGGGTTTGGGATAAAAAGAGGGGGTTATGTTATGGGTTTTATGTTTTTGTATAACTTTGTTATAGTATGTTTGTTAGTACCCAGAGTGTTGTGGCTGCTGTTATGGGTACTGTGGCTTCGTCTAGTACTGATTTTCTTGTGAGACTTTCTGCTAGAGTGGAGAGTGCTGAGGCCGTTAGTGCGGTTGGTAGTGGTATTCCTGCGGCTAGGCAGGATATTGTTGATGTTAGGAACATTGCGAGTGATCCGGCGAGTGTTTTTGCCTTGTTGTATGGTAGCTTGGGTTTGGGTATGGCTTTGCCTGTTATGGCTGCTGCGGCATCGCCGAAGCTGGATATCATTACTGCGGCTGCTGCTAGGTGTGGTTCCATGAGTGCTACTATTGCCAGTGTGCATGCCCAGAAATAGACTGTTCCTGTGAAGTATCTGCCTTTTAGTTCTTCTTCACGGGCCATTACCTTGTAGGTGTGGCTTGCTATTGGTATCTTGGTGTTTAGTCCGAATCTTAGTGATGCTTCGTGTAGGGTGTATATTGTTAGGAAGAATGCGGATATTATGGTGGCGTAGAGGGTTCCT
>CAZJJA010000005.1:1204-31755 GCA_964546235.1 uncultured Thermofilaceae archaeon
TGTTAGGTGGGGTTGTTTTTGGTTGTGGTGGTTTTAGGGTTCTGGGAGAGGACCTGTGTGGTGTTATTGTCCGGACCCTTGGGGGACGTGTAGATAGGATGACTGTTCTAGGCGAAAGTGAGGGTCTGTGTAATGTTGTTTGCGAGGGGTTTGATGGAGTTTTTCTTGTCGGGAAGGGAGTTGTGTTTGAGGAGGGGCTGCTGGATGCTTTGTCGAGTAGTGAGGGAGATGTTTTAGCCGCCGTTGATGGTAGCGTGGATGCTGGGTCGTTGCCTAGGGTTGGGGGTGACGGTCTCGTTTTTGTCGGCGTTATGTATGTGGGCGGTGAGGCTTTGGAGTGGCTTTGCAGACACTGCCGGGATTTTGGGGATGTTGACTCTGTATTGGAGGCTCTGTCTGGAGTTTTTCGTGTCAGGCTTGTAGGTGTTGAAGGTTTTGCGTGGTGGAGGGTTCGCGACGAGAGGGGTGCTTTAGCTGCTTCGTGGAGGCTGAAGCTTGCCAGGGAGAGGGAGAGGCTAAGGGATAAGAGGGTTTTTCTGTTTGATCTTGACGGTACGCTGGTGCTGGGTAGGAAGCCTATAGGAGGTGCAGGCGAGTTTTTGGATTTCTTGAAGAGATCTGAACTTAAGCCCGTTGTGGTTACTAATAACTCGTCGTTGACTAGAGACGACGTTTTAGTGAGGATCAGGGATACTCTTGGTGTTATGCTCGAGGAGGATGAGGTGTATTCTTCTGTAGAGTTTTTTGCATCCAGGTTCGGGAGTTCAGGGAAGTTTTATTATCTTTTGCCGAGGAGGGTTGTCGAGTATTATGGGCTTGAGCACTGTTGGGACGACCCGGAGGAGTGTGACGGGGTTGCTGTGGGCTTTGACAGGGAGCTGACTTATGGCAGGCTTGCGGATGCGTCTCTCCTGCTCCAGAGAGGGAAGAGGTTTTTGCTCATTCACCCTGACTTGAGGTATCCGTCGGAGGAGGGTTTTCTGCCCGATGCGGGGAGTATTGCTAGGCTGCTTGAGGCTGTTACGGGGAGAAGTCCTGAGTGGGTTGGCGGGAAGCCTAGTGGAGAGTTTATCGGACACTATCTGAGTTCTAGGGGGTACTCTGAGAGTGAGAGTGTGTACTTTGGGGACAGGCTCTACACTGATGTTAAAATGGGGTTGGAGAGTGGCATTGACGTGGTTCTCGTGTTGACTGGCGAGACGGGGATCAGCGATATCGATGAGGGATTCCTGTTGAAGGATCATGTTTTTGTCGCTAGGGATCTTGTCGAGTATGCTTTGCTTGTCTATGGTGTTAGGCTGGGTAGGGTTGACTATAGGGGTCTGGGTCTATGAGACTTGTTCCTACTGTTTGTCCACGAGACTGTTATGATACCTGTTTTCTCCTGGCAGAGGTGAAGGAGGGTAAGGTTGTCCGCGTCATGGGTGATCACACAAATAGGGTTACGAGGGGCTTTACCTGTGCTAGGGGTGCTGCGGATCACTTGAGGCTTTATAGGAATAGGGTGCTCTACCCCTACATCAGGGATGGGAAGAAGCCTGGTATGCGGTTCAGGAGGGTTTCGTGGGATGAGGCTTTAGACGTGATTGTCGAGAAGCTGGATGAGGTTGTAGAGGAGAAGGGGAGCAGTGCGGTGCTGCATATAGACTATGCGGGTAATATGGGCTTGTTGACTCAGTATTTTCCGTTGAGGCTGTGGAATTTTATAGGTGCTGCGTCGACAGACTACTCTATATGTAGCAGGTCTGGTCACGCTGCCTTGTCTTTGCATTATGGTTTGAGCTATGGCGTCGAGCCAGAAGAGCTTGCAGATGCTGAGCTGGTGGTATTTTGGGGATTTAATGCCGCGGTCAGCGCCCCGCACTTGTGGGCTCTGGCTCTGGATTCGCGAAGGAAGGGTGGTTTTATTGTAAGTGTTGATCCTAGAAGGAGCGAAACCAGCTCTAGGTCTGATCTCTGGGTCGCGCCTAGGCCAGGGAGCGATGTCGCCCTTGCCTATGGTGTGATGTTCTGGCTGGTCAAGGAGGGTTTTGTTGACGAGAATTTTGTGGAAAAGTGGACGGTCGGGTATGACTGCTTGTTGGAGGAGGTTGAGAAATGGACCCCGGAAAGAGTTGAAAAGGTTACGGGAGTCCCTGGGGATGTTGTTGGGAGGCTTGCACGTCTTTATGGGGAGAGGAGGACTAGTGTTACTCTCATCGGGATTGGCATGCAGAAAAGTGTGATGGGTGCTGAGGCGGTCAGGGCTGTATCCTTTATACCAGCTCTGTTGGGTATTCATCGGGGCTTCTATTACTCGAATAGTAAGGGGTGGCTTGTTGATTTCGAGTATGTGTCTGGTCTTCGTTTCTGGAAGCCGTCACGGGTTGTTAGCCAGGTGGGTGTAGCAGATTTTATCGCTAGGGGAGAGTTCGGCTTTATATTTGTTTTCAACATGAATCCTCTCTTGACTCTGACCGCACAGGAAGTTTTGAGGCGAGGTTTGTCGCGGGAGGATGTGTTCGTGGTTGTTCATGAGACACATTGGATGGAGACTGCAGAGTATGCTGATCTTGTTTTGCCGGCTCCAACATATCTTGAGAAGGACGATGTGGTTGTTTCCTATTCTCACGGGTATGTTAGGTTGTCGAGGCGTGTTATCGAGCCTCTTGGGGAGAGCCTTGCGGAATACAAGCTAATGTTTCTTCTGGCGGAGAGGCTTGGTATTAGAGATTCTAGGCTTCTTGAGGATCCGTGGAGTGTTTTGAAAAAGGCTCTGGAGAACGCTTTTGTGGACGGAGATTTTGAGGACTTGTTGGAGGGTAAGGTGTTGAGGCTGAAGTCTAGGGGTAGGTCTGAGTACCAGACGCCTAGCGGGAAGATAGAGTTCTGGTCTTCTGTGGCTGAGGAAAGAGGCTTGTGTCCATTGCCCAAGCAAAAGGATGTGAATAGTGACGGTTTTGTCTTGTTGAATTCTGCGACTGTGAAGTATACTCATACGCAGTTTAGGGAAGTCTATGGGGAAATTCCTGCTGTCGTTCACATAAATCCTAGAGACGCCGAGAAGCTCGGCGTGAGGAATGGGGACTTGGTTGTTATCTACAATGATTATGGAGAGGTTCTGCTTAGAGCTTTGGTGGGTGAAGACGTTCCTGAGGGAGTTGTTTGGACTCCCAGGCAGCTTAAAGGCTTAGACGGTACACCTCTTAATACGCTTTTCCCGACAATGGTTCAAGAAATAGGAGGAGGTCCGGTTTTTAATAGTGTGAGGGTTTGGCTGAGAAGATCTGGGGGTTAGAAGGCTACCCGCCCTGCTACTATCTTTTTCTGTGCTTCGTCCACGAAGATCTCTACTCCTCTTATCTTTGCGAGTTTCTTTACAACGTCTCTTTCGGTAAATATTCCTACAGGCTTGTTGTCTTCTACTACCACAAGGCTGCCGATGTTGTGTTTTCTCATTATAGATATTGCTGAGCCTACGTCTTCGTCGGGGTCTACTGTGTAGACCGGCTTGTTGCTGATATAAGATAGCGGTGTATTATAGATTTCTTCTATGTTGTTGTTTGCAAGTTTTTTCAGTGTTTCGTCTGTGGCATAGAATTTTACTATGTCCTTTACAGTTATAATGCCCTTCAGGTAGTTGCCAGAAATCAGGGGAAGTCTTCTTATTCGGTGTTTGGTCATGACTTTCTGTGCCTCGATTAGCGTGTCGCTTGGCGTTAGACTGATTATCGGGCTACTCATTATCTCCTTTACCTTTACGAAGGTCTGCGTGTCCGCAAAGAGGGACATTATGTGTCTCTCGGATATTATTCCAACTAGGTTCATGTTTTCGTCGACCACAGCTAGCGCCCCCACGCCCTTTTCGATCATCGTCTCGATGACGTCTTTGAACTCTGTGGTTGTCTCTATGAATGGAGGCTTGTAGCTTATGTTGCTTAGGGCGGTTCTATTTAGAGCGTCATAGAGTGACGGATAATCCTTTTTCAGGTGGTCAAACTTGTTTCCTCCTCCCAGAAAGTCTATAATGTCCCTTATGGAGACCATACCCACGAGTTTACCCTTTTCGTCTACGAGTGGACAGTGTCTTACCCATTTTTCCGCCATGCCCTTCAATGCGTCTATCACTGGCTTGTCTTTTTGTAAGAAGAGTGCAGGCGGATATCTTCCTAAGCGAATTTCTAGTATCTTCATCTTTTTTAATCTCTCGCAGGACATTAAAATCTGTTTCTAGTCTAATTTATAAACGTCAATAGGCTAAGTCGATGTTAGACTTTGTGCAACACTAATGTACCGTTTTGAGAAATTGTTACAAGAGGCGGCTGTAGGGGTACAAGAGAGATTACATAGACTGTTGCCAATAAAACCAGGACGGCAATTACAAATGCTATCGCCAATATTATCTTGTCCATCTGGATTCACCCAAGCGATATTATAAGTGGACCCAAAACTAGACCTGCAAATGTTGCGAGAAACATCGCGGGAAGATATAGTGGAAAATATAGAGGATTTCCCTCTCTGACCGACGATATAGCAACACTATAAGATATCGAGTCAGCGATGAGCGTGATGTTTAGAAGGGGCCTTATAGACTCTAGTGTTTGTGGATTAATGTTCAGAGCAAGCCCCAGGGTTAGTGTATGCATCGATCTCAGTCCTGTAAAAACGCTTGTTATCAATGATAGGCCAACGGATAACACTAGCATACCTACTATACTGTTGAACAGTACGATCAGTGTTTTAGACCTGATATTTGTTACGAGTTTGAAAAACTGACGGTAGTATTCTGTAAGCCATCTAAGTCCTTGCTTATCTACGCCAAGTTTCCCATAGAGCTCTAAGACAGATCTAATTGTGTTGCTTATCGATATGTTCACCTCCTGTACGTGGAGTAGGTCTGGCTTTATGCATCGGTAGAGGTGGAAGGGGCATCTTAGCGCGTCTGTCAGTAGTTTATCGTTTTCCTTAAGTTCATTGAATATATTGCGGGTTTTCCGGTAGGTTATAATAGCAGAGGGTAGAGAGGCTAGTGTGAGGGCTATAAATAGGAGTTCATGACTGCTGAGCAGATATGTTAGGAGGGGTATGAGGGATAACGGTACCAGGTTTGTTAATGGGGGGTTAGGAAACCTTATGTTCCCTGGAAATTGTCTGTAGGCGAAGGCTCCAGCTATAAGTCCGAAAACCGAGAAAATCCACAGAGATATGCTTCCCTGAATAGGGTTTAACAGCAATAGTATTCCCACAACTAGCAGGGGTAAAGCGACGTTAAAAGTCATAAGTAGATCACTTATTTGTTGTAAAATCACTTCGGTGTTTTCCACCCAAACTGCAAGCTCATTTAGCTTTAACTCTATTAGGCGTCTAAGCCCTTCTCTATGTCCCAACAACTCATCCTGCCTGGCAATTGAGACAAGCTCGTCTCCCGGGTCTACAAGAAAAATGTCTTTCAATCGTTTTAGCGTCGCACTTGGGGGTAGAGGGCTCGTGTACAATATGACTGCCAGGTCAAAGTCGGAAAGCCTTGTTTTCATTCTATCTTTTAGTTAACAGTTCTTTAAAAGCCTGCGTGCGAGCTGGTTTTTAAGGAAATACCAATAGAGAGTGGGGGTTATGAAAAGGAGACTATTGGTATTTCTTGGAATAGTATTGTTTGTCGTCAGTATACTGTGTTTTTTAAATATTCATGAAAGTTTGTCTGCACGAAATTCTACATCTTCTAAAACATTCTGTATCTTAAGGGTTGAAGCCGATAATGGCGTGACAAGTGTTAGATTTTTCCCAGTAAACGGGTCGAAGACCTGTCCCTCGCGTTGGAGTGTAAAAATAGACCTAGCTAAAGGTTACAGATTAGAGGAAGCTCGTATCGGAGTGACAAGTTTTCACAATAAGTCCTTTGAGGTATTATTATATGATAATGCTACACTTTTTGTAAAGACTAGACCCACAAAATTGTCGGTAAGAATCCTGTCCAATATTCCTGGAGCGAAAGTAAAGGTCAACGGAGTCGTTAATCAATTGCCTATAAAAGTGAAAGCAGAGTTCGGAGAAAAACTACGCATAGAGCCCTTATCGTCTAGGAACATCTATCCCCTAAACAGTACGATCGAGTTGTTTGTTGAAGAAAACATGACTCTGAGATTAGTGTATTTGACCGATGTATACCCTTTTTCTTGGAGAAATTTATCGAAATGTATTGACGGAATATATGTCTATAGCAATATTCCGGGAGTCGTGGTTTATATAGATGGAGCAGAGACTTCTTTGCCGAAATGTGTGAGAAAAGAATCAGCCTTTGTTGAAGGAAGATTCAAGGTCCCATATAATGGGACTCACACGTTTTGGCTAGCTTGGTATGAAATCTCTAACAAAGATAATGTTAGAGTTTATGCATTCTTCGAAAACAGTAGCATTAGAGCTCTGAAGGGCGAGGCTGTGTACCTCCACTATGTCCTCGGACTAAGCGACTTGCCTTATGTTAAAAGATTCGACTTTAGCATAATCAATGATTGGACGGAAAAATATAATTGGAGCCTAAAAACTATCGACGGTTGGCTAATTATAGGGACTACTGAAAAATCTTACACTCCCTGGAAAACCTACATGGCCTTAGCTGTGTTAGTGCTCCCAGAATCCGTGAATAACATTTGGCTTGAAACAAACACTATAGAAAGCGACTACCTGATCGATCTTGCAATATACCCTCTCTACTATATAGGGCAACACCTCTGCGGGAGTCCAGTATTTGATTATCCCATGGACAAGTTTCCCAGAAAAATAGAGCTTTGGATCAACATGAGTTATGCAGCAAAATACTGGGTACTAAAGAAAGCATGGGATGAGGAAATAAACTATAAGTACCCAGACTATTGTCTCGTAGAGAACGAGACTCTCAATCAAATGTTGTGTTGCGGTCCAAGATGGTCTAGCATAAGACCTGTTGTAATGGCTATGAGAACCGCCGATCTTAAGAGATTTGAGATCCTACCAAAGACAGGCGAGAAAGCTGTTCTCATAGTCTTCAGGAGCTTCCATGAACCATACTTTGTAAAAATTCGGGTTAAAGGGGTTAAGCCTTGAGAGGCGTCAAGGCGCTAGTAACCATAGCGCTATTTGTGCTTTCAGTTTTCCACGTACAGCCAGCGTATGGGATAAGTTCATCTATGAAAGCATATAGTGATTATCGGGTATCGACATCATATCCCTCTTTAGAAAAAATTGCAGTGCTAAAGAAAGAGTATTTAAACTCAACCCTCGCAGACCCTACAGGATTGCCTGCAAAGGCATATATTTCTATAAGTGGTGAAAGTGGACATTTGTCTGGCATCTTAGACAACTTCAAGGTGAGGCCCGGTGGTATTGTCTATTATAGATTTTATGCTCTTCACTCCTGGAAGGCAAGGGTGCAGTCGTTGCCAGATAGGGGGTATGTGGCTAATGGTGTATGGAAGGTCCATTATAATGTCGGGAAGGGTAGATATGATGTTTCGTTTGCACTAGGAGGGGTGAGAAAAAGTGGAACTTTAGATGTGAAGGAAAAATATTGGCTAAGCTACATGGATTTCAATCTTGAACCAGGAGACATACACGATGAAATTGTTGATATAAGCAATGACTGGTATCCAGACAACGTCTATGTGGATAAGTATGTTGCAACAATGGCTGATGATTCTCTTAATTGGGAATTGTCTTATTCACATGGATCGGTCTATTTGGAAGCAAAGGTTTTGTCGACCGACGAGGCTGTTCGCGTTTATGTTGCCTTTAGTATACAAGTTTTTATTTTCATAAGAGCTGATAACGGCTCTTTGCCCCCTCCTCAGCCTTCTCCAACAATACCCGATGCAAAGCTTAAGATATCTAGCAATCTGGACCCCATATATCCAGTCATAGCCGTCGACGGGCTCTACGACTGGTCTCCCAAGACAATAGTTTTTCAGCCAAAATATAGCTATGACTCCAGAGTATACTTCGTTTCCGCCAATAAGACAGTATATTTCAGAGATATTGAGATTTGGAAACGGACAGGGAGTCTCGGCTACTACAGCAAGACCGTGAAAACGCCGTTTAAGCTTAACGGCGTATATGCTGTTTGGGTCAGGTTTACAACTACTGCTCCTAACAAAACTCTGAGTATATTAGCTTCTTCAAGCGGATACCTAAGAAACTATCGTGACATCGCACATATTCCTGTTAAAAGAGTAAACAACATTTATGTTGGAGAAGGACTAGTTATAGCGAAGTTCAGGGACGAATATTTGCTAATATATAAGCCGACAGGCTTTGAGGTATCGTATAAGGTTACACTGTACAATACCAGTTTGTGGAAGTTTGCTAGATGGGAGATTACGAATAATACCTCGACAAGTGTGCGTACAGATAATGTTCTCGAGATAGAATTGAATCCTGGAGACTATTTCAACATCAAAGCATATTATAAGAAGTTAGACGATGCTGTGCTCATAGTCTCTACAAATTTGAATTCAACGGTAAACCTACAGGCACGGATAAATAACATTGATACAACTATAGCCGTTTCTTCCGCGAGGAATTTTACCTATAGTGCTATTGGAATAAATTTTGTTTTAACTGCACCTACGAGAATTAATGTAACTAGAAAGGTTGTCGAGCAATCAGGCTTGATTAGAGACAACCAGCCTGTAGAGGTTTCCTCTCCTCCTTTGGAAGGAAGGTTCAACATGGTCCTAAAGCTGAATTATAGCAATATCAGTGAAGGAGAGTTCTACGTTTTTGCTTTAAGAAATGGATCTACAAGGGTTCTTCTTAAAATTCCTCTCGATGAAGCCCAATCAAACTTGATACTAGAAAGAGAAATAGAATTGCAAAACGAGAAACCTGTCCTGTACTTTAACACAACAGCTGATGGAGAAAACATATCCTATCTGTTTAGCCTTGAAGAAAATATGCAGTATGTTTTTAAGGGCTGGATATACAATGCGTCTTCCCTCAAAGAATTCCTGAATACAAACACACTTTCGGGTAATTTGTCTCCAGGACAAATATTGTTCTTAAAGGCTATTTATGATATAGCGGGAGAGGAGGTATATATGGGTCCAATTTTACCTTTAGTAAATATTCCCCTGGATCTCGAAAAAGGTCAACACTCCTTTTATGGGGACTTTTTAGTATTTGCCATAAACGAGACTGGAGTCTATTATCTAGAAGGTCCACTCAACTTTATATGTGATAAGCGGTATGTGTTCGAAGAGCAGAAACATCTACACTTCAATAAACTAGATGATCTACCATACATCTCTTCGAAAAATCTGAGACTAGTATCATTCAAGTCTCCTCCAAAACTCGGAGAAGCAAAGTCGTGTGTGGATAGCGTGTGTTACGTCTATAACGTAACACGTCTTCTGCTGGAATTGGCAAGTATCGAATACAATATTACGCATGTTATCCTTCATATATTGCCGCGTTATCAATGTTGTCCACAATATAGCGTTAGAGAGCACCTGGTGTATGTACTAGAAGTTGATGGGAAGATTTTCGAAAGCAATCCAGACACGCCGAAAATAGAGGTGCCTTATAGGTCTCTAAACTTTACGAAACCCGTCATAGCAGTGCTTTATGCCCGTCTAAATCCTGGAGGCAGAGTTCTGTTTGGTACTGAGCTTAAGCTAAAGTTTGTGCCCATAGCTGTGAAACTTGAAGGCGAATTAGGAGATGGTACCATGTGTTTCTCCCAGCCATATATTATAGACTATAATGGAACACGGCCGTTAAGCTCGTCTTATAACTTCTATGTTTTTCTACCAAATGAAAATTCTTGGATAAAAGTAGAGGCGATCGACGGAATATGTGCTGGCATCAAAATAGAAGGAAAGGGTGTCTTCTTCACGCTCATCGTGCCAAGCACTATCGATAATCCGGAAAACATAGTGCCATTTCCTCTAATGGAGAAGTGGATGGTAGGTGAATGGTAGTTGAGAGGAAGTGTTTCCTTAAGTATAATGTTTGTGGTGATTGGTCTCTTTATTGGAGGAATAATCGGTCTCACATACTTTTATACAGTAATTGATAGTAGCGGTGGGTTACAGATAGATGAAGAGAATCTCGCAAAACTGGCTGTGAGGCTTGAGAGAGGAGGTGTTATTTTAGCTGGCGCATATGTGGAAAACAGGCGAAGCCGAATATTATTAGGAAATGTGCCAGTCCATGTAAACTTGGCTAGAATAATTTTTCCATGCAAGTGTGGAAGTTATAGGTACAGGGTCTTAGATAACTGGATCATATGGTTTAACGAAACACATGCTGGGCTAGAAAGCATACCATATATAAGGGTGATAAATGGGTCTGTGTATTTTATATATTACACGGTAAACACAACAGGGTACGTTAAAAAACTGAAAGTTGTAAATGAAAAAACTGTCTTAGTTGTTTGGGTAGACGGTATTTCGACGGATTACCAGTACGTAAGGTTTGATGAACCAAAAAGGCTTGTTATCATTAGAAGACTTATCGTGGAGGGTTAGCTCGAGCTTGCTTTTATTGAAAATGTAATAGCCCAGGGGGTTGGGCAATGATCGACGAGATAATATTTTATATAGGGTTTGTTGAAGCACTTGTATTTATTCTACTTTTTCTCGCACAGCCTATATCATCAAACGCCGTTATAGCAGCTAAACTGTTTGAAGCATACACTTTATCCGAAACCGTCAACGCGACAGCTCTACCTGGAAGTTTCATAGTAGTCTATACGACGACCCCCTTGTCAATAAAAGACGGAAAAATAGAGGCAACATACGCTATAAACATCACAGGGCATGTTGATCCCACGACTTGTTTTAAAATACTTGGAGGAAGGATAACGGGATGCGGAGCATAGAAGTTGTCTTAATCGGTCTAATAACGGCGATTACAGTAGCATGCGCGATAACGCACATACTCTATGTTCCAATTGCATGTCCTCTATGTGCCAGAAACACAAGTACTATAGCAGCATGGGTTACCATGATGTCTTCTAACATAACAGAGGTGAGAGAGTATGTATTACGGTCTAACGCCTCTATTCCGTCCCAACCAAACGAGTACACTGCGCCAGTAGTTGTGTGGGTCAACGCAACACCAGTCTTCTACACGGTAGGGTGGAAGCCGTGAGAGGACAGATAGCGTTACTGGCAGTTTTCATTCTAAGCTTAGCAGTGCTTGCATATGTATACACCTTAACTAGCATGCGCGTCAAGATAGTATATCATGGCGAAGCTGAATGGATGCTTCTCCTGTCCACGGCCAGACACAGCCTCGCCAGCGGGATTAGTCTTGATGTGCTGATGAACCGGCTGAAGACAGTTGCGGCGGACAACAGCGTCTGGATTCCGCCCGTCTGGTGGAGCGTGGAATATTCCAGCAACTCTACAGGCTGGACCTACAAGGCGGTCTTCTACAACGACACGCTACCCGGTTTTCAGGCAACATTTCTCGCCAGCGCAAACTATACACTACTAGGAATCGAAACAGATGACCTCGGTAACGAGTGGCTTATCTACAACCTAACCTATCTTCACAGATACAAAATCCCCCAGTACAGCTACTTCATAACTATACACCCAGCACCGCTCAACAACACCTGCGCTAGAGTCTACAAAACATCAAATGGATGGTCTGTAAAAATAACCCTCAACTGTAGCTTAACGGACAAGTGGAATATAACAGTCATCAAAACATAGCCAAAGCCAGAAAAACTAAGTGGTGCGGCCGCCGGGATTTGAACCCGGGTTCTGCGGCTTGGGGGGCCGCCGTCCTAGTCCAGACTAGACCACGGCCGCTTTTTATTTTTACGGGTTTTCAAGTCATTTTTTTGGGTTTTTAAAAATGAATGTCGTCTCTACATTATAGTGTTTGTCTTGGATGCTTTAATATTTTTTTGTTTAAAAACAGCTAAAAGAGGCGTTTAATTCATGTTCTAGTATTTTTTGGCACAGTTTGCTAAAGCTCACAAAACTAGGTCCAAACCCCAAATGATCATTTCAACACTATAACATTTAATAACAAAGACACAGTTATGTTCCTAAAAAATAATTTTTCAAATCTTTATTCTAAATGTTAGAAGAAGTGAACGTATATACATGGTTTTACATGTAACATTCAGGTGCGCCTTCATGGCTCTATGTGACTTCATTATTAGAGACTACAAAACCGAAGACGCACAAGCACTCGCCGAGTTTTTCAACGAAAGCGAAGAAGGATGGCCCGGAGGATTCACAGGAGGAGTCGAGATCACCCCAGAATATGTTAGAGAAAGCATAGAAAAAGATGACAACATAGCAGTCCTGCTGGCCTTTCACGGAGAAAAGGTGGTCGGTTTCCTTAAGCTGACTAGGCATTGGGCAACCAATGATGCAAGCTATGTAAAGCTGCTCAACGTTCACCCTAGTTTCAGGGGAAGAGGTATAGGAACGGCCTTGCTTAAAGAGGCTTTATCGCGTACCGTAAAAGCCGGCCTCGACAGGATGGATCTTCATACATGGAGCGGTAATGAGAGGGCTATCAGACTTTACAAGAAGCTAGGTTTCAAGTGGGTTCCCAATACTAATGTTTACATGCAAAATTATCTCCCGTATATGGCTAAATTTCCGCCTTTCAAGAAGGTCATCGCTGAAAATCCCGATGCTCTCTATAATTTTGAGAAAAAACTAAGCTTTGCAGAGGATGGTGTAGATATAGGAGGAAGGAGGGTTTTCGTTTACGAATGGAAGGAATACGGGTTTGCCCTGTACGCAGACCCCCTGTCATGGAAGGTCTGTGGCGTCGTATGGCCTGAAGGTAGAATATTGCTGTTGTCGAAGGAAGAAGTTTTGCGAGGAATACCCTATGAAGCAACTTTAGAGCTTGAAAATAGAGGGGCAAGTACGTGTAGCGTAGCTTTAAGTTGTACACCTAGCTCTGGGGAAGAGATCGAAGTGTCTTTTCCATACACCGTTTTTGAATTGAAAAGAGGCGAGAAAAAGAGTGTACGGACTAACTTTAGAGTGAGGAGCGGCGTGCGCGAGATATATACTTGGGACGAGCCAGGCAGACATATAGTCTTTAAGGTAGAGTTTAACGGCATTTCAACGGAATTGGGGCTTGGTTTCAGAGATTTTGAGCCGCTAAACATAGAAAATATCTTTCCGCACAGGATAATGGCTGATTATAATGGAGAAATCCTTGTTTCGTTAAGAAGCAAGGTTAAGGAGCATTTTTCTGCAAGACTGGTAAATCCTCTAGACAAAAGCAAAATTTTGGCTGAAATAAAGCCTCTGGGAGGATGCATGGTCAACCTTAAACCTAGCCTTGTGAATGGAGATGTTTTTTCGACGGAGATAGAGTATACTGTTGTCAAAGGAGCAAACGAATATTCGGGCTACAAGGCCAGAGTAAGGGTTCCTATAGTCAAGTTTGATAAAGTATCCTGGTTTATAGATGAACACCGAAAAGAGATCCGTGTACACGCATGGGGATATGATGCTAAAATAAGGCTAAGAGGCGGAAGACTGGACATATACAAGCCAGACCGTGAGATCATCATTGGAGGTATTACGGAAGCGATTGGTCCGCCTCTTTGGCCGAACCCTCTAGAAAGGTTAGATATGAAACATAGGGTTGAGGAAAAGGATGGAGTTGTTATCGTGACTCTCTCTTCGCCAAAAAGTCTAGGCGGTATAGCCTACGAGAAAAGGATAGTGTTTCATCCAGGACTACCAGGAGTTGAATTATATGTGGTTCTGAGGAATACGTCAAACAATAAGTTGGAAAAGATCGTGAAAATTAATGGCTGGCTACCTCACTGGTACCATGATACGATAACGCTACCACTAAAAGATGGACTGGTTTCATTCAGAGTAATCCCAGGTGAAACGGCACCAAACAAGTATGCGCTACCAGCAGAAACAAAAGAAATGTCCGAAACATGGGTCCACAATACATTCATTGATGGAAGTACGCTGGCGGTGCTTTGGCCAAAAGAAGATCTTGAAAAAATGGACTTTTCATGGGGGCGCCCTCCATCGTTACAATACAATGTCAGTCTTGTTCCAGGAGAGGAGAAAAAGATAGGACCTATAATCATAGTTCCCATGAAATTGGGCGTTGAAGACGTTCGGAGAATTTATGCAAGTCTAAAGAAGGAGACGAAGCCTGTTGATATGAATCTTATGGAAGAACCGCTTATTACCTCTCGTCCAGACCCTGTTCTGCTTGGTCGTGGAGAGAAAAGGACTATAGAGCTGGTAGTAAAAACTTTTCGTTCAAAAAAGACTCTAGGAAAACTACAGGTAAACCCGCTTAAAGACCTAAAAATCGAGATGATGGAGAAAAATTTCGTGTTGTCGCGGGAACAACAGATTTTAAAGATCCCTTTAACTCTAACAGCACCAGATAGGCTTGGCGCATGGAATATCTTTGTCAAGGCACAGACCAGCCACAGGATGCTCGACAAGTATATACCCGTTGTAGTATATCGAGGTTCTGGAAAAGTCAGATGTGAGGTTAGCAAAAATAAGGCAGTTCTGGATAACGGGTATCTCAAATTGTCTGTAGACGCTAGATACGCTGGAACTGTATACAGTCTGGTGATGGACGGAAAAGAAAACCTATATTCGCCGTACCCTGAGACAAAACTTCTAGAGTGGCTTAACCCCTGGTTTGGCGGTATAAGAGTCAGGCGGAGTCTTGGGTCAGACGACAAGTTGTGGCGTGAAAAATGGGACATAAAAAGGGTTTCACTCGGCGATGTATCAGGGATACAGGTTTCGACGAGAGTGGAGTCGGAGGATAACAAGGAGTTGAATAGTATCGAGATACTCCAGCAATACCTCACATGGCCGGAAAGCAATATCTTAGCGATTAGAACACTGTTCAAAAACACTACCAATTGGCTAGTTGAGCCAAAGTTGTCATATTACATTTTCACCAAGCCTGGAGGCGAGCTGGCCCAAACCTTTCAAATAGACACTGGGTCCGAGAAAATCGTATGGAAACGTTTCGAAGAACTCTACGACGAACCATATGTTGTCTCCAAACATGGTTTTGCAGCGTTAATGGGGACCGAAAAAACAGCCATATTAGTCTCTGGAAACAAGAACGTTGACGTGGGGGTCATGTGTATGGAGAAAAATCATGGCTGCCACTTTTTCCTAGACTACGGATCTACAGAGCCGCTAAAACCCGGCGGTACAGCCACTATACTAGCCTACCTAGTGTTCACAGACAATAAAACCCCCATTGAGCCCTATTACGCGCTAAAGAAACTCCAACTATAACCAAAGGAAAAGATAAAAATGGTGCCGGGGCCGGGATTCGAACCCGGGTTCTCCGGCTGCACCTCTTCTGAGGTACAGTAACCGGATTATGAGTCCGGCGCCCTCGACCAGGCTAGGCGACCCCGGCTCTTTTTGTTTTTATGCATTTTTGACGGATAACCCGTGTTTTTATCTAAGTAGGTCTGTTCTCGAGAAATATTGTATTTGCCTTGTTTTTATTTCTTACTCACTCTTTTTTAGTCGTTTTTGACTACCTGTTCTAGTGCTTCTCGTATTGTTGTTCCGTGTAGCTGGAAGTATTTTATCTTCATTTCTTCTAGGGCTGTCGCGGCGTTGGGTCCGAATGCTCCTGCAACAACCATTTCCACGTTTTCGTCAACAAGTTTTTGGACTGCTTTTATGGCCGCTCCACTGGCTGCTTTTGAGCCCGGGTTTTCGATGGTTTTTGTGTTTTTTATTTCGTTGTTTTCTATCTCAACTATGATGAAGTATGGTGCTCTCCCGAATCTGTGGCTAATTGTCGACTCCAGACCTTTGTCTTCTTCTACTGCAAAGGCTATTTTCATGTTCTCACCACATATTGCATTGCATGGTTGTTTTTATTGTTGTTTGAAGTCTTCTGGCCTTATTATTTGGGGCTTGTAGGGCATGGGCTGTTTTGGTCTGTGTTCTATGTACCATTTGCGCCAGTTTACAACTATATCGTATACTTTTTCAGCTATCTTGACAAGCTCTTTTGACGCGGGGCTGTCGGGAAACATCTCGATCATAGGTTTCATGTGTGCCATGCTTATAGGGAGATTTTCGTCGTAGGGAATCATTCCGAGGATTTCGAGGTTGTTATCTGAAGCAAACGACTTTATTTGCGGGAGGAAGTCTTCGTTTATGTCGTATTTGTTTATGACCAGCGCGGCTGGTTGCATAAAGTGGCGCGTTAACACGTATACTCTCTTCAGGTCGCTGAAGCTGGCTGGAGTAGGCTCAACTACTAATATAGACATATTTGCGCCAGCGAGACTTGAAACAACCTGGCAGCCTATACCGGCAGCACTATCGACAACTATGACTGAGTCTTGCTTTGCTTTAGCTCTTGCACGCTCTTTTTCTTCTGAAACTATTTTTCCAGTGTTGGGACGCCCTGGTTCAAGTCTAGCAGATATGAGAGGAAAACCATATTGTGTTGGCGTCTCTCTAATATATCCTGAGACAAGCTTATGTCTCACAATGGCGCCCTTAACCGGGCACACGAGCGTGCATGTTAAGCACCCCTCACATAGAATCTTGTTGATGACATATTGTCCGTTAACAAGGTCTATGGCTCCGTAGGGACATTCTTCCATACATCGCCCACACCTCGTGCATTTTTCCTGTATTATTTCTGCAACCATCGCTTCTCCATAAGGTTCCTCAATATGCCATTCCTCTATACCAAAGATTAGGTGAAGGTTCGGCGCGTCGGCATCAGCGTCTACGACAACCAGGTCGACGCCTTTTCGGGCGAGGACGATCGCAATAGAAGAAGCGATAGTTGATTTTCCAACACCACCTTTTCCGCTAGCGACAGCTATCTCTAACATCACCCAATCACCTCCCGAACCATCTCGGCTAGTTGTCTGAAAATAGATGAAATTTCCGAATGGGGGTTTGCAACAGCTATCGGTGTTCCCTTAACGTAACTGTCTATGACGTCCTTGGAATATGGTATTCTCGCAACAATCTCCGCATTGTGCTTCTCCGCAATTTCTTGGTGTTTTTCTTCGGGTCCTATGCCAGACTTGTTTATGACAACCCACTTTTCTGGAATATCCATGCTATCAGCAACATGTAAGATAAGGTCTAGATCGTGGAGACCAAGGGGTGTCGGCTCTGTTACAGCTATTACTAGCATTGACTTATCCATAGCTGTTGCGACTGTGTTGCTTGTTCCAGCCGAGGTGTCTACCAGATACAGGTCTGCGTCTAAGGAGAGTGCACGCCTCTTTGCCCGCAGAACCACTGGTGGTGTGTGTTCTTCTCCCTCGTTTAGCATTCCTGTAACCAGTGTGAAGCTGGAGCCATTGAAGTTCACGTTTGTCTTAAATGTTTTTCCAATTATCCTACGCCCCATATAGATTGCTCTGGTCGGACATACGAAGTAGCATGACTTGCATCCACTACATAGGCGAGGGATTATATAGGGCAGACCTTCCCGAGAGGTTAACATCGCACCCGTGTCGCATACATTGCTGCAAGCCCTACATTTGATACATTTACTATAGTCGATGAAGGGAAACATTATGTCCACAGGTTCTTCCTCTGATAACCCTGCCCCAAGCAATATATGATCATTGGGTGCTTCCACGTCTAGGTCAGCCAGGACAAGCGAATAATACTCGGCTAGTAGAACTGCAAGGTTTGTGGCCACAAATGACTTGCCAGTACCCCCTTTGCCTCCTGTTACGGCCACTATTTTTTTATTCAAGAATCATTCACCCTGTTCCATTCTTTTTTCCCATTCAGCCACGATGTCGTAGCCAAAGATTTCCTTCAACACCTTCCTCCCCTCTGGTGTGACACGTTTAGGCGTCCATGGAGGATCCCAGACAAGGTTGACTTTCACCTTATACTCTTCTCCCAATTCTTCCTGAACAGTAGCCTCAGTTATAGCCACAACCATTCCTGCAACAGGACAGCCGGGAGCGGTCATAGTCATGTCTATCTCTACGGTTTTGTCGTCTTTGATACGTATGTCATAGATCAGCCCTAGATCGTAAACATTCACGGGTATTTCAGGATCATATGTTTTCCTTAATGCCTCTATAACCTTCCTTCTAATTTCCTCTTTTTCTCCCTCTTTCATTGTGACCGCCACATTTTGTTGCGAAAGGTGTAAGTGATTGGCGGAAAATTAATGTTATTACAATTAATCGATATGGTATTACTAGACTTTACTCTGATTGCACAACTTGGCGATAAAGTGGATGAGAGATGACAATTTTGTTAAGTTCTCTATCGTCCAGCCCTTTAACTCTATCTATGATAGAGTCTATCACACTTTTTGCTGGCTCATCAATGCTGGGTTCTTCACATCTATATATAATACACTTTTTTTCGGGAATTCTTTCGATACATCCCTGTCTTTCCAATTCGTTGATAAGCAATCCAAGCTCTTCTATGTAAAAGCCGAAACTTTCTCCTTTAAAGGTTAGATCCTGAGATAGATTTCTACCATATTTTTCTCTGGACTCATATTCGGCCAACAAGAGTATCCTTGAAATTCTAAATGGATGCGTGCATCCAAGCCTAGATAACATGTATTTTACGAGAAGCTCGGCTTTCATGCTCTTCTTCCAGTTTTCTATATTCTATCCGTAAGTGAAAAACATATTGTAAAATCTAAGAGTAGTCAGCCTAGGTCAAAATATATATCTATCGCAGAGATTCCCCTAACGTTAAAGATAGAGGTGATGTGAATGCCGCTAACAGCCGTTGAAAGATTCGTATTAATGTACCTATACTACGAGTATGGAGGTAAAATATACTTCCAGGCATCAGGAAGAGAAACACCAGAAGAATATGTCGCAAGGTTCATAGCAGAAGACTTTCTACCAGAGAAACATCCAAACTTTCAACGTGTAATTAAGGGATTCGCGGAGGCTTTGAGGGGTCTCAAAGAGAAGGGTATGATCGAAATGAGGGGCTACGAGATCATCTTGACACCACAAGGTCAGGGCGAAGCCACGGCTATGCCTATGCAGGAATACCTTGAGCTCAAAAAGAAGTTCACCAAAACCTAAGTTTCAGCAATAAACGCGTACTCTTCGCGCTCAGGATCGAAGAACCTCTTTACAGCCTTGTTTGTTATCAGACGGGTCAGAGCCCTATAGAAGTCTACAGGCTTTATACCCTTTTTCTTAGCCCACTCATATAGCTGCGATTTTGTGACTCCGGAGGGATAAGATTTGATATAGTTTAGTAGAAGTTCTTCTATTTCAGATGTGAACATTTTCTTAGCGGTGTTTTCAGGAACCTTTTTCTCCGGTTTTTCCTCAGCTACACTGGGTTGTTGCGGAGTAAGGAATGCTGTTAGGTCCATAACAGGTTTTTCGCCTTTTTGTTCTTTTTCTTTTTTCTTCCGAGGCACCTCCCCTTCACTATTATTATATGTATTTTTCCTTATTTTATTGTTAAGCATTGACAATACGTAATAGATGCATTCTGTCTTCTTCAACTCTTTTAGCCCACTCAACCATAAAGGAGGGGTCTTCGTGTTTCACGATAATAAATGGTACTATATATATCTCGTTTTCATAAGAAACTTTCACATAGCCAAAAACCTCTACAACATCGCCTTCGTTCAAATCCAAATCTTCAACTAGGCCCATATGTTCCCGCCATCCACGCACTACTACCTTGTCTGAACCGTCACTCACCGTGAACCTAAACCCGTTTCTAAAAAACTCTATTTCTTCGATAATTCCAACTATCCTGATCTTTCGCGCCTTCAAAACAAGCTTGTCCCAAGCTATTTTGAGATATACCAAAAAACCTTGTTTATCCACATTCTCGACAGAAACCTCGTTAAGCAAGACTCTTAGAAAAGCGTTAATTGTAACTTCTCTCCAATCACTGTTTTCTGACATCTTTGCAAAATCGATAAGAGTTTGTGAGTGAAAAAAATTATGTTATGGCGAAAGTCAACACAAAGCTAGTTTCATGGGAGGATATCGTAAATTGGACACACGGTCTTGCCCTAAAGATAAAGGAGAGCGGCTGGACCCCCGACGTCGTTGTTAGTATCGCCAGAGGCGGATATGTTCCAGCAAGATTACTCTGTGATTTCCTAGACATACATGACCTGTTAAGCGTACAGGTTCTACACTGGGGGAGAGCCGCTGAGATAACAGCTGAAGCCCATGTCAAGTACCCGATACCTGTTTCGCTTGAGGGAAAAAAAGTGCTTCTCGTAGACGATATATGCGATACAGGAGACTCCATAATTGTAGCGAGAAAACATCTCGAGGAAAAAGCCAAGCCAGCTGAAATTAGGGTCGCGGTGATGCAGTGGATAAGTAGTGTCGCCAAGATCAAGCCAGACTACTATGTGGACGAGGTGAAAGACTGGGTTTGGTACCAGTATCCATGGACCAGGATGGAGGATACTATGAATTTCCTAGAAAAAATAATGAGCGAAAGGGCAAAGGAAGGCAAAAAGGAGTGGAGTTTTGAGGAGCTTGTTGAAGGCTTCAAGGAATGGTATGGTATCGACGTGGGGGAACGCTACTATAAGCTTGCACTTGAAAGGCTGATAGAGCTAGGAAAGATAGCCTATAGAGACGGGAAGTATATTCTAGGGGAGCAAGTCTAGTGCCGAAAAAGTATAACATTCTCGTCCAGAAAGGCATACTACTAAGGTCGGAAGACAAGACAATACTCTTTGACCCAGTCAGCGTTGCAGAGATTCCCCCAGACCTTATAGTAGTTTCTCACGCCCATCATGACCATTTTTCGATTAGAGTACTCAAAAAATACGCTGATATACCTAAGATTATGAGCAGAGCGACACGAGCTCTCATAGATCCTCAAAACAGGTTGAACAACGTTATCGAGGTTGAATATGGCACGCAAATAGACATAGATGGAGTAACTATAGAAGTTTTTAACGCAGGACACATACTTGGGAGCATTCAGGTTAGAATCGACCTAAACGACACAATGTTTGTTTACACTGGAGACGTAAACACCGAGAAAAGGATGATCTTAAAGCCTGGAGAAGTCGTGAAGGG
The DNA here is from genome assembly GCA_964546235.1 of uncultured Thermofilaceae archaeon. Classification (GTDB taxonomy): domain Archaea; phylum Thermoproteota; class Thermoprotei; order Thermofilales; family Thermofilaceae; genus JALVKT01. Next base: position 22,215 of record CAZJJA010000005.1, read on the forward strand.
GGACGTTCTCCTTATAGAAGCGACATATGGTGTTGAAAAATACATCTTTCCTCCAAGAAGAGAACTATACAGGAGGATCGTGGAAAGTGTAAAAACCAAGATAGAGGAGAACAAGCCCGTAGCCGTTATGGGTAGAAAAATAGGTGTTGCTCAAGAACTTACAATCCTCTTAAACATGAGCCTCTCCATGCCACCAGTAGTCGAGTCAGAAATAGTTCAAGTGAATGAAATATACGAGGCGTTTGGTATACACCTTGGAAAATATATTATAGCAGACGAGGCAGAGCCAGTGCCCCTGCCCTATGTGATCAAACTTTCGAAGAAAAAACGTTTTCCCGGAGAAAAGATACCCTGTACTGGGTGGATGGTCAATGGAAGAGGTGTACCGCTGTCTAGTCACTCCGATTTCTCTAGGCTAACGGAGTATGTCCTAGAATCTAGCCCCCAAGTAGTTATCCCGGTTTATGGTTATAGGAGAGAGTTTGCTTTTTTCCTGAAAAATGAGCTGGGTTTTAGCTCGTATAGCGACGATAAAGTAGAATTAATCCTCTAAAACAAGGATAATTCCTATAGCTTTGTTTTGAGATATATTATTGTGATAGAAAAACGTGAATTGCCCAAGGTAAAGATAGGCATTATAGGTGGTTCTGGACTCTACGATCCGGGTATCATAGAAAATGCGGAAGAAATTAAAATCTATACACCATACGGCACGCCGTCCGCGGCTATTATAGTAGGAGAGCTTAAAGGGATAAAGGTAGCTTTTCTTCCTCGACACGGGAAAAGGCATGAAATACCGCCTCACATGATAAACTACAGAGCAAACATCTGGGCATTTAAGGAGCTCGGCGTAGAAAGAATAATTTCGGTATCAGCGGTAGGCAGTTTAAAGGAAGATTACAGGCCGGGCGACTTTGTCTGCACAGACCAGTTCATTGATATGACGAAGAACAGAAACTACACCTTCTACGATGGTCCAGTTGTAGCTCATGTGTCTATGGCTGATCCATTCTGTCCAGAGTTGCGAGAGGTATGCATCACTACGGCCAAGGATTTGGGAATAAGGATGCATGAAAAGGGAACATATATATGCATTGAAGGACCAAGATTTTCCACACGCGCAGAATCCAGGCTTTGGAGAACGTTTGGAGCCGATATCATAGGAATGACTCTAGTGCCAGAAGTCAACCTGGCAAGAGAGGCGAGGATGTGTTTCCTAAACATAGCAATGGTGACAGACTACGACGTTTGGGCTGAAAAACCTGTAACCGCACACGAGGTAGCCAGAGTCATGGCAGAGAACACGGAAAAGGTGAAAAAACTTCTCTACGAGCTTATACCCAAAATACCAAAGGAAAGAAGGTGTGGATGTGCAAGATATCTAGACGAGGCGTTGCTCTAAAAACCACAAACTTATTCTATTTTTGCCGAGGCGTGTTTAGATGCAATTTTTTTCTCACAATAAAGGAGTGTGGCTGAAAGGAGCACTCCACATACACACAACTAATAGTGACGGGCTATTATCTCCAGAAAAAGCTGTAGAATTCTACAAAAAGCATGGCTACGGTTTTCTATCCATTACAGACCACAACAAGATAACAGAGGTGAAAAACGGTCTACCTGTAATCAAAGGCATAGAAGTAAATACGGGTAAAAACGACCTAGGATACGAGTATCATGTCGTGATAATCGGGGTTGAAGATTATCCACCCAAGGAGATAAGAAATTGTGTGCAGAGCCTGATTGATTGGGCTAGAGACAATGGTTGTTTCGTGTTCGTCGCACACCCGTATTGGTCAATGTTATCCATGCATGACCTGTTGAAGCTGAACGGCTACTATGCCATAGAGGTCTTCAACACTCTCGCTGAGGTCGAAATCTCGAGAGGATATTCGGGTCCACACTGGGATTTTTTGCTTCAATCTGGAAGGCGAGTGGATGCTGTAGCCGTCGACGATGTACACTACTATACGATAGACGTTTTGGGAGGATGGGTTATGGTGAACACCAGGTCGCCTGATGTGGAGTCGATATTGGACGCGTTGAAGAACGGAAAATATTATTCTTCTTCTGGCCCTCTGGTTAAAAAACTAGAGTACGGTAACGGCGAACTATATATAGAGACGACACCCATACAGACAGTTAAAATTTATTCTGGAAGAATGAGGGGGATGTATTTTTCCGCACCTGTCTCGCCTAGATCCAAGCCCATAATTTCGCCATTTGCCGAAGAAATAGAGGAGGAGAAAGGGAAGGCCGAATACAATCTATATGCGAGAACAAGAAGCGGCATGGAATTCGAATTCTCAGTAAACCGGGAGAGGGTATCTCTAAAGCTAAAGGGCCTCTCCAAGTGGCTAAAAGGATTTGTGCGAATAGAAATTATAGACGAAGACGGCAAATCTGCATGGTTAAACCCCCTCTACCTCTAGGCAAAAGAGAGCTAGGCTAGGAGTTTATTTAGATGTCTTGCATTCATCTCAATGGTAGAGACTGTGGTTGAGTTTAAAGTAAAGGATCCTTCTCTAGCAGAAAAGGGTCAAAGACAGGTAGAATGGGCATTCTCGCACATGCCAGTTCTAAGAATCCTCAAAGAAAAGTTCTCAAAAGATCAGCCGCTTAAGGGCGTCAGGATTGCAGCCTGTATGCATGTGACAAAAGAGACAGCAGCCCTTATGCTTACACTAAAGGCTGGCGGTGCAGAGATAGCACTATCAGCTTCAAACCCTCTGTCAACACAGGATGATGTGGCCGCATACCTTGTTTCAAACGAAATCTCGGTTTTTGCATGGAAAGGCATGAACCCCAGGGAGTACTACTGGGCCATAGCAAAGGCTGCATCGATAAAACCGCATGTTACAATGGATGACGGAGCGGACCTCACCGTAATGATACACAAGATCGTGCATGAATCCTCGGAGGGTATAGACTGGGAGATAGGTTCCGAGATTCTAGATAAGAAAATGTTTAAAGACATCTATGGTGGAACAGAGGAAACGACAACGGGAGTCATAAGGTTAAAAGCTCTCTACAAGGAAGGAAAACTACTCTTCCCGATCATAGCGGTAAATGACTCGCTGACAAAATTTATGTTCGACAACAGGTTTGGAACAGGACAGTCTGCGATAGACGGCATTCTTCGAGCCACGAACATACTGTTGGCTGGAAAAAACGTGGTTGTGGCAGGCTACGGCTGGGTAGGGCGAGGCATAGCGTGGAGAGCCAGAGGAATGGGGTCAAGGGTCACAATTGTTGAGGCAGATCCTATAAAGGCGCTAGAGGCTTACTATGAAGGATTCAACGTAGCCAGTATGGACGAGGCAGCGGAGATAGGCGACGTTTTCATCACCGCTACAGGAAACATAGATGTGATAAGGAAGGAGCATTTCGAGAAAATGAAAGACGGAGCAATACTAGCTAATGCAGGTCACTTTAACGTCGAAATAGCTGTCTCTCAACTAGAAGAAATGGCTGTCGAAAAGAAAAAGATAAGGGAACACGTCTCGTTGTATGTGTTGCCTAATGGGAAGAAGATCTATCTACTAGCCGAGGGAAGACTCGTAAACCTTGTTGCAGCAGAGGGTCACCCAAGCGAAGTTATGGATATGTCTTTCAGCAACCAGGCATTAGCTGTAAAACTAATCTTGAAAAAGAAGGGAAGGTTAAGGCCAGCCGTGTATCGTTTGCCTAGAAGCATAGACGAGAGGATTGCTAAACTTAAGCTGAAGGCTCTGGGTGTATCATACGAGAAGCTGACCGAGAAACAGCGAAAGTATCTTGAATCATGGAAAGCATAAACAAATATAACCGGGAGTAATACAATGCCAAATTAAAAATCATGAAATGCAGGGATACTCTAGGTGAACATATAGTGAGTGGAGACAAGAAAATCGAAAAATGGATGGTCTTTTCAGCATGGCCGTACGTCAACGCCACACCACACCTCGGAAACCTGATAGGATCCATCCTCTCAGCAGACATAGCGGCAAGATTCCTGAGAATGACGGGAGCAGAGGTCGTTTTCGCAAGCGGATCCGACATGCATGGAACACCCATAGAGGTAGAGGCAATAAAGCTAGGCATAGACCCGAAAGAATTCGCTGAAAAGAACCACGAACGGATAAAGTCTCTATTTGAAAAATGGAGAATATCCTTCGACAACTATACAAAGACGGAGAGCGAAGTACACATAAAGTTTGTCCAAGACTTCTACAGAAAAGTCTACGAAAACGGCTACGTGTTTGAAGACGTAGTACAGATGCTCTATTGTCCCAAAGACAAAATATTTCTCCCAGACCGTTTTGTTGTGGGAACATGCCCATATTGTGGATACGAAAAAGCCCACGGAGACCAATGTGAAAACTGTGGAAGACTCCTAGAGCCCACATTATTGATAAACCCCCGATGCGCCATATGTGGCTCAACCCCAGAAATACGGACAACAAAACACTGGTTCTTCGACCTCCCAAAGCTCCAGGACAAGCTAAAAGAATACATTGAAAACAACAAGAACCTACCTGCAAACGCCCGAAACATGAGTCTACAGATGCTCAAGGAAGGCCTTAAGCCTCGTTCGCTTACCAGAGACAACAAGTGGGGTATACCGGCCCCCTTCCCGGGAGCAGAGGGTAAAACCATATATGTGTGGATGGAAGCCGTACTGGGCTATGTCTCCGCGGTAAAAGAATATTTCGAAAAACAAGGCAGGCCAGAAAAATGGAGAGAATTCTGGTTCGGCGAGGATGTCAAGAGTGTCTACTTTATAGGAAAAGACAATATACCATTCCACACAATAATATTTCCAGCACTGCTGATGGCAAACGGCGAAGGATATGTTCTCCCCTGGACAGTTGCCTCAACAGAATATCTTCTGTTTAAGGGCCTAAAATTCTCTAAAAGTAAAAGGATAGGAATATGGATAGATGAAGCTCTCGAAGTCTTTCCAGTCGACTATTGGCGCTACGCACTAGTCGCCCTCAGGCCAGAAGTGAGAGACACAAACTTTACGTGGGAAGAGTTCCAGCGCCTCGTAAACAGCGAACTCAACGACATCATAGGCAACTATGTACATAGGGTCCTAACACTCACATATAGAAAGTTTGACGGAAAGATACCTGAAGCCGAGATACGCGGCGAGAAAGAAAAAGAGATAGAAGAAAAAATAACCGAATTTGTCGACGCCGCCAAAGAATCCATGTACAGGTTTAGGTTCAAAGATGCTTTGTCGAAGATAGTCCAGCTTGCAGGAGTAGGAAACGCCTTTATAAACGACACCAGACCGTGGGAGAAGCCCGAAGAAGAATCTGCATCAATCCTCTATACGGCGCTCCACATTGTAAAGGCTCTAGCAATCATGCTCTCACCCATAATACCAGACAGTGCGCAGAAAATGTGGGAATACCTAGGATACGACGACAAAGTAGAAAAACATCTGTGGGACGAGGCAAAACAGCCGCCACCCTCAGGACAAAAACTCAAAAAACCAGAACCGCTCTTTTCAAAAATCACAGACGAAGACATAAAGAAAGCAGTCCAAACAATCGAAAAAATGAGGGGCGAATCCCTCTAGTCGATGACCTCGCCCACTAGAGCTACGGGAGTAGCATCCACTATTTTTACCCTAACCTTTTCTCCCAGCTTCAAGCTGTAGCCTTTCAAGACCACGGGCTTATACTCTATAGTCCTACCAGTAAAGTCGCCCTTCATGCTCACAGAATTCACTAAAACCTCTCTTTCCTGCCCGATATAGCGACTGTTAACCCTATAGGCAACTTTCATGACAACTTCTGTCGCCATCTTACTCCGACGCTTCTTCTCGGGCTCCAACACTCCCTTCATGACATACCCGCGAGTAAACGGTCTCAGAGTATACCTGGCGACATGAACCTTGTCGAACTCCAGTTCCTCTATAAGCTTTAAAGAGTTAAGGAAAGCCTCTTCATCTTCTCCGGGAAAACCAACGATCAAATCTGTGACAAGGCTGTGCCACCTGCCCAGACCCTTCCTAATCTTCCCCACAAGGTCCTTGTACTGCTGCACAGTGTACTTTCTATTCATAAGCCTGAGAACCCTATCATCTCCAGACTGCACAGGAATGTGGAAATACTTATACATCCTCTCGTCACGAACCAGGACCAAAAGCCTGTCAATCTGCTTAAACGTGAGCAGAGGCTCCATCATCCCCAGTCTGATCCAATACTCGCCCTCCACGCTTTCAAGAATAGCCTCCACCAAATCCACAAGCGACAAACCAATATCCACACCATAAGCTGCCACATCCTGACCAGTCAAGTAGACCTCCTTAGCTCCTCGCCTCACCGCATCTAAAACAGCATCAACTATGAGACGAGGACTATAGCTCTTCACGCCTCTCCCACGCCCAACCCACTCCACACAAAAAGCACAGTTACCAAGACAGCCGGTCTGTATAGGAACAACATATGTCGGTCCGCCACTATACCTCGGCAGGATGGTTCTGGAGCCCCTGTACTGGCGGACAAAGAAGACTTGCTTGTCGCTAAACACGACATCCCCTATCTTCTCGACCGCATCCGGCTCTACTAGGCTCGCCTCGGGGCTGATCTCAAGTATCGTCTTAGGACGAATATTGACTAAGCATCCAGCCACCACGAGCCGAAACCCCAGCTTTCTCCTGTAATCTTCAAGCTCCCTTATCCTGCGAAGCATCTTAGTCTCAGTGTCTCCGCGTACAGCACAGGTATTCACGATGACAACGTCGGCTTCATCGATACTCTCAACTAGCCTAGCCCCCCTTTTCTCGAGCAGAGAGGCCATAACCTGGCTCTCGCCCTTGTTTAGCCAACAGCCATACGTCTCTATATATACCTTCATGACACAAGCTCAACATAAACAATAGGACGCGCTTATAAAGAATATTTCATTGTCATACAGCTCGACAGTAAAGAAGGATTAAAATGTGTCTAAGCCTTTCATATTGAGGTGTTAGAAGTGGAAAACATGCAACGCTCGCTACTTGCAGTAATCCTTACACTAGTGCTTCTCGCCACAGCATGTCTTCCACAGATTTATGCTCAAGGCGAAACATTAGTGGAGGTCTCGGTTCAGGGCAGAATAGAGTTTGACAAGGCCGTGACGTTCGTAAGGATAACATATCCTCAGCCGACCAGCAGGATAGAGTTGAACATCTCCGGCATAGAGGACAGGTTCTTGGTATCCTTTATCACAATAGGCGACGAAATAGTGAAGGGTCGTGTGGAGGACGGGAAGCTTGTGTTCGACCTACCAGCGCCCGTCAAGATGGCCAACATAACCAGCATATACGGGAAGGCAGTAAACATAGTCAATAACACAGTTTTCTTCGAGATACCAGTCACCCTCTCCCCAATAGGCTACGGCGCAAACGTTACAGGCACAGTAGACTTCCGCAGCCTATACGTTGAGGTTGAGACACCACCCGTAGGGAAGGCTGAGAGAGGAACAGTCAAGTTCAACGACACAGTGCCAGCCGGAACAACCATAGTCTTACGCGGAAACATCTCAGTAAACTATGTCGCAGTAACCAAGATGGAGAGAATAGACAGGATGATAATACTGCACAAAGACAAGGCAGAGATAGCCGACAACATAACACTAGTACTCCTGACCAACAGACCCTCCACACGTCTCGGGCTAAGGCTCCCCAAAGACCTCGTAGTCGAGAAGATAGAAGGACCGCTAGGTTTCTACCCCGAAAGATACTGGAAAATATACGGGGCCAAAAAATACAAGCTACTCTCAATCTCCCTTAGGGCTCCCCCAGAAGGACAGGGACAGAAAACCACAATAACGATCTATACTGCGGTCAACATGACCGAAAACACCATAGACCCCTTCTTCGGCTACGGCGTCTACGTCGCCCCAGACAGCTACACCGTTAAAGTCTGCGTAGAGGGAGAGGCCACAATAGACTACACCATCACATCCACAGAAAAAGTCGGCAAATACACATGCTATACCCTCAAAAACCCCGGCCCAATCCTCATCGAAAACTTCTACCCGCCAGTAAAGGTCTCAATCACCCAGATAAAGGAGGAAAACATCCCCTACCCCCTCATAGCCCTAGCAGTAATCGCTATAGCCGCTATAGCGGGATATGCCTACTATAGTGGAAAGAAGGGAAGAATAGAAAAACAAAAAGAGAAGACGCTTCAGAAGCTCGAAGAAGACACAATCGCTGAGATAGAACGCCTCCTGTCCAGGAGAGAAGAACTATACAGGTCCCTGATCGAACGCCTAAGAAAAATGAGAGAAAAGAAAGTCGGAACAACAAAGATGATAAACGCCATAAGAGAAGCCACAAGGCGTGACGAAGCCTACATCAAAAAGATAAAATCACTCGCAGCAAGCCTAGGCGAGCCAGGAAACAACCTCGTCAAAGAAATGGACAAGCTGACAGCAAGGCTGAGAGAACACTTCCACAACCTGGAACGCGTAGAGAGAGCATTCAAGGCTGGTAGAATGGACAAAAAAGAGTACAAGGAAAACATAGACCAGATAGAAAAAGACATAGAAAAAACAATAATCGAAATAACAAGCCTACTGAAAATACTAGAACAGTAGTTTTTACCCCATTAACTTATCCCCTCTTCTCTCACAATTGTTTTTAAACCCGAATATACAACACCACCTTTTATACAATAAAACCGAATATACCCACAGAGGGACAACTCTTGACCGACCCCTACAAGTACTACACCAAACCCACAGTCCAGAAAGAAATCTCGGCTTTTCTAAAAGACCGCTGGGTAGCAGTACACTGCCAAAAAAGGCTAAAAGACGGAAGATACATGCTAATACGCTACGCTGGCGACAAGCCGCTAAAAATAGACACACCACAACAAGTACTCGCAACCCTACACAGGCTATCATTCTGTAAACCCAGAACATTCTACGGAACAGCCGCACTCTACCACAGACTGGAGACAAAACAAGACCTAACCCCATCCAACATGTACGCCTACACCCCCTCATGGGACATAGACTCCAGGCCAGAATGGTGGAAACACACAATCACGGTCGCCAAGATACTAGTAGAACAGATCCAAAAAGAAGGAGTACAAGAAAGCGTCTGGATAAAGTGGAGCGGAAGAGGCATACACGTCCACATACACGAAAAAGCAATCTCACAAAGCCTCTACCAGAAGTACAGGCCGCTCGACATAGCCTACAGCATAGTACAGTACATCCTAGAAAAGACTCGAAAACAGCTAGAAAAAACACAACTCCCCAGAAACATCAACATAAAGATCGAAAACCTCATAGACCCCCAGAGAGTATTCACAGCACCACTAAGCCTCCACAGACAACTAGACGTATCATGCATAGCCATGAAGCCACACCAGCTCAGCCAATTCACACCAGGCTGGCTAAACCCAGAAAAACCCCAGCACAACCCAGAATGGAAAACCCACAAGCCAGGCGAAGCAGACAAACTAGCCCTAAAGGCGATAAGAACAATAGGCGGCTACCCAGGCGGACCCACAACGCCCCCAGGAAGAAAGAGAACCCGCATAACCATAGC
>CAZJJA010000005.1:31765-39734 GCA_964546235.1 uncultured Thermofilaceae archaeon
AACACCGCCGCCACCACCCCCACCTCCACAACAAATCCCGCCAAAAATCCACCTAGTCACAAACCCACCCAAACCACTACAAAAACCGCCCAAAAACGAAGACGACATCTACAGAGAACTATCAACAATACTCAGCCGCTACGCCCTAGCACTAGACCCCAAGCCAAAAACACTCGTACTCCTAAAAGCACTACAAGAAACCACAAAAATAAACCCCAACACAAAACACCTACAACCCATAATCCAGCAAGCAACAACACTCGTACAACAACTAGAACCAACACAGCTAAGAACACTCCTAAAACCAGCGCCAATAACAAAGCACAAGCGCCTCCTCGACTTCATCTAGCAGACAAGGTACTATGGTACAGAACTTAAAGCTTTGGTCTAATATGGCTCTTTGCGAACATTATGAAGGATTTTAAAAGGAACAGTCTCCTAAGTTTGCAACATCCAAATTAGTCAAAAAGTATTAATATTATATAACTTATATGTATATACAAAATGAGTATATACATGCCTGTTATTAAAAGAAGCGAGGCTAAAGAAATAGACGAGTATAAAGGATGGATAATACTTTATGGCCGCAGAAAAGTTGGAAAAACATTTCTATTAAAAAACTTCGTCAGCTGGGATTACTTCTATACTGTCACTAGAGGACTCAAAGTGGTGAAAGAAGAGAGAAACAGTAGAAAATACACGGTCATGAATACCGATGCAGCCATAAAAGACATTGTCTTCTCGCTTAAATCAGGCTATAAGACAATAGTAGATGAGTTCCAGAGACTCCCAGAACACTCGTGGGACATCCTTGCTACAGCACATCCAGACGGAAAACTAATTCTTTCCGGATCCAGCCGCAGAGTAGTTGAAAAAATACTTGGAGCCAGGAGTCCTCTACTTGGTCTTCTAGCCCCATACAGACTCGACCTTATAAAACCCTGCGATGCCGTTGTTTCGCTCGTAAAGACTGGACTTAGCCCGGAGAAGGCCATCGAGTGGGCCGTTATCTTGAGGGACCCTTGGGTAATACCACACCTAGATATAAGAAAGGACCCATCTTACGAGCTAGCCCAGAAAATACATTTTCTCGTAGGAGCAGTCATAGGGCTTATAGGAGAAGTGTTCACGGAGGAGGAGAGGAGGATGACACGGCTCTATGAAGCAATAATCCGTAGAATAGCTTCTGGAAACTGGAAGTTATCCGAGTTGGCTAATTCTCTTTTTAGCTTAAATCTTATAGAAAAGGGAATACCCTCACAGGTAACACCCTATCTCGACAGGCTCGTTAAAATGGGCATAATAGAGAGGATAAAAACCTTCAAAAGCAGATGGAAGACCATCTACAAAGTCAGGTCTCCGATTATGAGCATTTTGCTGAAAATAGATGAAGAAGATTTTATCTACGAAAACATCCAATATAATGCCGAAAAAATAGAGGAAAAAATAAGGTCAATTCTTGGAATAGAACTGCAATTCTTCATAGGAGAGCTGTTATCTCAGACCGAGAAAAAGAAACCCCTATATCAGCCCCACGACGAAATAGACATCATTTTATCAAATAAGAGGAAAACAGTAATAGAAGTAAAACGCAGACCAGTCACACAGGCTGACATCCAGCATTTAAGGGAAAAGGCCGCAAAGATAGGAATATGGGATATAGCAATAGTAACATTAAGAGGGGAGAAAACATCAGAAAAAATAATAACACCATACAAACTGGTGGAAAAATGCCTAAACCAGACAATTCAATAAAAGTCCTCTCAAACAGCAGTATAAACTCTAAGTTTTCCACAGGACATCTTAGGACAGCTCTCCAAATGTAAGACGAGGACAATTTTAAAACGTGTGCTCTTTCCCCGTAAAAATAGGCAGACGACGGTGACGAGCATGACCCAAGTTAAGATCACGGAGGCAGAATCCCACGACGTCCAAGCGATAGCGGATATCGCCGCCGAAGCCTTCTGGAGAGAGTACGGGAGCCGGGAAAAAGCCGAAAAAGCATTCAGAGACACGGTCGCGAAAAGGTGGCTGGGCATAATAGAGAGGAGATCTGGCATAGTCCTCGTGGCCAAAGAAGGTCGACGGGTGGTAGGGTTCCTGGTCTTCAGATGGTGGTTCGGCTGGTACGGCTGGCTCGAAGCCATAGCAGTCAAAGAAGGCTACAGGGGGAGAGGCATAGGCAAGCAACTGCTAAAAACACTCATCGACAAGGCGCGAAGACAAGGCTACACCAAGATATGCCTAGCCGTCGACAATAAGGATCCAGTGAGCTTCTACAAGAAGTTCGGGGCCAAAAAGTTCGGAGAACTACCAGACGACAAAGGAGACTTGCTGGAGCTATACTACATCCCGTTAAAGGAAGACAATCCTCAAAACAAAAAATCACGCAGGTGAGCTCTCCAGGCCGATGAGCCGGGCCGCGTTCCCAGACAGTATCAACTCCTTCTCCTCCTCGCTAAGGTTAGGCAAACCCCTGATGATCTCTATCTGCCTTTTAGCTGACAGCCACTCCGGCGTAAAACCCGGTATATCGTCGCTCCCGAAAACAAGCTTGTCCGCTCCCAAGTGCCTGACATAGACCGAAAACCTCTCGGCACCAATCTCCTCCACAATCGTAACCAGGCTATACGAAGTGTCAAGAAAAACATTGGGATGCCCAGCAGCTATAGCCATGAACTCCCTGAAGCCGAAGAGCCCACCCATGTGCGCATAGACAATAGTAGTCTCCGTGGCCAACACAGGCAAGAGCTCGTAGTCCTCCAACCTGTCAGGAGAAGGCAGCGAGTGCTCCCCAGACTTGAAATACAGAGTAGAGAGATCGCCAAGCATGGCGTGAACAACAACAGGAACGCCAAGCTCCCCAGCAAACCTAACAACCCTGACAACATGAGGATGACGCACACAGAAACCCTGCATACCAGGATGAAGCTTCAACCCCCTCAAGCCCAAGTCCTCAACAGCTCTCCGCAGCTCCCCCACAGCCACATCCGCCGGGTTAGGCACCACAGAGGCAAAACCCACAAGCCTTTTCGGCTCATAGGACACAACCCTGTACACATAATCGTTCGAAACATAAGGAGCAATCGGCAAAACAACACCAACATCTATACCAGCACCATCCATAAACTCGACAAGCCTCTCAGCCGCCTCCCTGGGAGAAACACCCTCCCTAACCCACCTTTCCGGAACATGAAGGTGAAAATCAACAACGCTCCACGACATCAATGCCATTTCACATATCATAAATTAATAAACATAGTTGTCTCATTCACGAAGAACACAAAATATTTTATGCAGAACAATCATCGATGAGAGACCCTGGAGACAATATGCATCTATTTACGCAGGCAAATGAATAACATATATGGGCTAAAATGCGCGAAGAAACACGCCGACTATGGATCCAGGCAAAAGAAGACATCAAGACAGCAAAGATCCTCCTAGAAAACAAAAGATACTACGCATGCGTGTTCTTCGCACACCAGGCCGCAGAAAAAGCGCTCAAGGCACTCCACATACACCTAAAAAGAGAACCGCCACCACGAACACACAACCTGCTAGACCTCCTAAATAGCCTCGAAATATCCGAAGAAGACCTCATAGACGCCGCGATGGATCTCACACCAGAATACATAGTCGCCCGCTACCCAGATGCAGCTAACGGCGTCCCCGCCCTACTCTACAACGAGAAAATCGCAAAAGAACACCTCAAAAAAGCAGAGAAAATATTAAGCTTCTGCGAAGAAAAACTCGCAGAAAAATGAACAACCAAGAAGTCACAAAAATAGCCGAAGAGATAAGAAAACACTTTCCAGACGCAAAAATAATACTCTTCGGGTCACGTGCAAAAGGCACTCACCTCAAAACCTCAGACATAGACCTCATAGTTATATCAAAAAAATTCGAGAACATACACTTCACACAAAGAACAACACATATACTCAAAATACTATACAAATCAAAAACACTCCCCAAAGTTGGACTAGATATACTATGTTATACACCAGAAGAATTCGAAAAAAAGAAAAAAGAAATAGGCATTATAAAAGAAGCAGTTATGTACGGTAAAGAAATATAGCACCATAATAAACACACGCACCAAACGAAGGACACATAAAGAAAACCAAAGACCCCACAGCAACCACGCTCCGATACGTCAACCAAGACCCAGCACTCATAAAAACCTTCATAGACACAGCCAAAGCACTCGGAGGCTGGGCAAAAATACTAAAACCCGGCAAACCAGGATTCGACGTCTACACAGACACCCTAACCGCAAGACTACTAGTCGCAGCAGGACTCCCACCCGGAAGAAAAACCCTAACCGACCCACCACTACACCCAGCAACCCTACAAGACCCAAACCTAGCAAAACAACACCTCAAAACCACATTCCTAGAAGAAGACTACACAACATTCAGCTACGCCAAAAACCGCCTACAACTAATCATAGGCATAAACAGGAGCAAAGACATAACCCAACACATACCCCGCCAAACACTACAACAACTCAGACAACACAAAGGACAAAAAATACAGCCAACACAATACTTCTCTAAAAAATACATTGATAATCACCTCTTACCTCCAGCCCGCTAGCTCTAAAACAAGAAAAGAAAATAATCGAGACACTTATAAAAGAAGAATATTCCCTTCCCCTATTAACGAGAATAAGAATATCTTATCTTCACATCAGTAAGACGGGTCGAGTTACAGCCAATTTTCGACTAGCCATGCGAAGCCGAGAAGCAATACAGCTCTTCAAAGACATAGTCCTCACCCAGCCAATCGGCACATGGAAAGAACACAGATTCCACCAAATGCTACAAATATACCAACAATACAGCGGACGACAACTAACCCCACAGGAGAGACAAGAAGTAAAAGCAAGAACACCCCCAAGCCACATACCAGAAAACTGGCTTATAAGCAAAGCACAACAACTACTATCGAGGGAAGCAGAATGGATAAAAGACACAGACAACCTAAAAATAATAACAAGATGGTACAAGAAGAACAACAACTAAGACAGCTCTTCCAGCAAATCTACGAGGCAAGAACCACGAAAAACATACCAGAAGACCAGCTAATAGAAATCCTACAAAAAGAAAAAGGACTCACCAAAAAACAGGCACAACAACTAATAGACAAGGCATCAGAACACAAAATCCTAAGGCCTGGCCTGAGAGCCAAAATCGACTACAAAACAGGCAAAATACTCAAAAAAACAATAGTCCTCGAATACATGACAGAGGAAGACTGGGAGATCGAGAAAGCCCTAGACGAGATAGAAGACGAGATCTACCAGCTCAAAAAACAGTTACACCCAGAAGAATACGAATAGAAGAAAACCATAGATCCTATATCACGAGCAAAACATGCTTTTAACAATTTTCAACTTTAAATCCACTCTTCTATTTTTTCTTAGGTTTCCATAATCCTTTAATTTGTCCTCTACGTCTTTTATGACTAGATCTCTCTTGAAGTTTATAGTATCGCCGTGTACGAGGATTATAAATACGTTTACGAGGCATTTTCCTCAATAATATTATGAAAAACTCCTTTTAAACTATTTCGAAATTTTATCTTTACTAATTAACCACTTTCTAATAAAAATAAGCCCCAAAAATATTGTTGCTAAAATTGATAAATTTGATAAAATAATAGATGATATTATATTATTTAAAATAATTGCAAGAATTGCAAGAATTGTTTGTCCGATAGTAAAAGCTCCAAAAATAATAGTTAAATATACTTGGTAAATTTGAGAAGATTCCTGAAAACTCATATTAGATACAGTCTCAAGTAAATTCAGTTTCTCTCTTACATTGTTATATTTATTAGCTATTCCAAGCTTTTCTTTAGCTATATTTATAAATTCTTCATCTTCCTGACTATTAAAAGTTCTAATACCATAAAATTCATTTAACATCAATAAAATATTATGTTCTATATCAGCAATACTACTTGGAAAAATTTTCTTATTATATAAAATATCATTTATTAAATAATCCACTATATCTAATACCAAATCCCATAAAATTATAATTTCGAAATAAACAATATCCTCTAAAAGATACTGATATAACGTCTCCTCATAATCCCCATACTTTTCAATAAGAAAATCTATAAACATAGGAGAAAAAACAGTTAAGGAAAGATCCTGCTCTACATAAAAAGCTTTATCCTCCTCAAAAGAAAGATTATTATCAAAAACTTCGTCAACAACATAAGGAGCAAACTTCCTAACTATGTCAACATCTTCACTCATAAGAAGAGAATATATCTCATAACTTCTAGAAGACAAAAAATCTTTAATAGATTTTTTCTCATAAGGAATAAAATAAACTAGCCTATAAAAATGATCATAATTATACTCGACATAATTATATAAATCATCTATACTTTTAATATTTTTATTCCTTATTTTACTCCAGAAAATATATCTTATAAAATCCGAATATAAAGAAATTAAATCTTCAAACGACATTTCATCATTATCAAGTTTGAATATATCTATGAAATCTTCCAAAGACGAAGCTAAACTATAATTAACTAACTTAGCCTCATTTAAATGAGTAAAATCAAAGAATTCCTGAAAATCAAGATAATTTCTACTTTCACATATTATGATCAAAATACATATACCAGTTTTATGAATAAATAAGAAAGCCTTCCTTATACCAACCTTAAAATTACTTAACTTATCCAAATTAACGGTTATATTATCAGAAAACTTTACAGAAGCAATTAAAAATTTTTCAGACGAAACATATTCATCATCAAGAATTTTTAAAAGAGACTCAGCCAAAATACTCGAAAACAAATCAAAATGCTCCTTATATCCAGATAAAATTCTATCAAAATCCACAAAATCATCAACAATATCCACATTTCTAAGAGAAAAAATAAACTCTTTCAACTCATCAAAATCCTCAAATAAATCTCCTAGATAAAAAGCATAAACAAAAGCAAACAACGAATGTCTTGTAAAATAACTACTATCTTCATTCTCCATCTATGACCCATTAATCTTATTCACAAAAATATAAAAAGAATATACTCTATCTATCGTCATAATCATGTCCAAAACAAGTTAAACAAAAAAGTTTTCATAAAGTAGACAAAAACTACCATGTCCTTTCCAAATAAGCCTATAGCCTAATTGATTCGAACCATTTCTCAATAAATTTTTCTAAGACAGATATACAAAATAAATCAGAAGGAACAAAAACAGTCGATCACAAAGTCATAACACTTCTCCAAGATACAAACATGCACTTTCTCAAGCTTCCTGGTAGAAACCAGAACAACACCGTCGGCAAATTTCCCATACTTCCTAGCTTGCCTACAAGCTCTGCCAATTCATTTCTCAGGAGAACCCTGTTTACACACGCCAACAACACCCAACCCCAAGATCGACAAGACATACCTTTGCAGGCAGAAAACTCCTATTCGATACTGCAAAATCACACCCTCGGGACAAAACGCCCCAAAGACAAACAGCCCATCGACATCAAAAACATAGTAAACAACGTTTCCTCAATCCTCGAACCAAATCAGAAAATCCCCAAGAAGAAACATACAAAACACCCAAAACTAAAACTCAAAAATCGATAAGTAGAACACTTACCACTACTATACTCTCCAACCTCAACAACACGCCTCCCATTAACGACCTTAAAACCAAACAACCATACTAAACAATACTCATAGCAAATAAATATAAAATAAAAAACTCCTAGAAGCCGACGAAGTCTTCGATTCTCGGCAGCCTCTTTGGTAGTCCTTTGCGTTCGCGGATCTCCATGATAACCTGCTCAAGCATCGAGCTCGGCACAGGAGCCCACCTCGAGAACTCGTACGCAAAGAACGCCCTGCCCTGAGTAGCCTCACGCAGCTCGTCAGCAAGGTGAAAGCTCTCACTCACAGTGATCTCGCCGAACACACGCATCATCAACCCCTT
>CAZJJA010000006.1:0-4069 GCA_964546235.1 uncultured Thermofilaceae archaeon
TTTGTTATACTTCTTGGTCTTTTCTTCTAGTTGTCTGATCTTTTCTTGGATTGAAGAGGGTAAGAGATCGATCTCTCCAATTGCCTTAAATCTTACCTTACGTTTGTCAAATTTATCACTGTATAAGGCCTCATCAAGTTTTTCCTCTATAATTTTTAGCAATTGTTTCACCTCTTTCGGATCCCGCTTTGCAAGGTTTTCAGTCGATAAGACAAACAGAGAAACAGTTTTTATTCCAAGTTCATAACACCAGTCCAAAACCTTGTCAACAACTTCTGCTCCATACTTATGCCCCATCCAAGGTGGCAGATTATTAAGTCTTGCCCATCTTCTGTTTCCGTCGAGTATAAAGGCTATGTGCCCTGGTATGTTGCCCAATGATCTTACTTCGTTTTCTAGGATTTTCTGGTAGAGCCTATAGATCCCTAGTGCCTTAGCTAGGCTCCTCCACTTTATGTACATATCTCTTTAAATTTCATCAATGAATCGTATATAATGGTAACTGATCATGAAAAATCAGCTGGATATTCTGTCGAAAATCAACGAAGATATTATAGAAAAAATCGCCTCTACAGTAGACCATACGAATCTAAAACCGTATTCAACAAAAAAGGATCTTGTAAAAACATGTCATGAAGTCCTAGAGTACGGTTTTTACGGTTGTTGCATTCCTCCCTGGTTCATCAAAGAGGCTTCAAATATTCTACAAGGTTCTGCCGAGGTTGTAACGGTTATTGGCTTTCCAGCGGGCTATACTAGTCTGAAGGCTAAAGTTGTTGAGACGCAAAAAGCACTTGAAGATGGTGCATCCGAGATAGACATGGTCATTAATGTTTCCGCCTTTAAATCAAAGAAATACGACTTAGTTGCTAAAGAAATTGCTACTATATCTGACATAGTACATGATGCAGGCGGCTTATTGAAGGTTATAATTGAGACGGGCTACTTGTCGGAAGAAGAAATAGGTTTAGCGTCACGTATAGTAGCTGAAAATGGCGGCGATTTCGTGAAAACATCAACAGGTTTTGGTCCTAGAGGGGCTTTGCCAGAAGATATACTTATAATTCGCAGAAATATACCTGACAGTGTTAAGATAAAAGCTGCTGGTGGTATTAGGACAGGCATTCAGGCTTTTCTATTCTACACGCTTGGTGTTGAAAGGATCGGCACTAGTAGTGGTGTGCGTATAATTGAAGACCTGAAAAAAATTAGCCAATTGTCTAATCAAATCTAGTCTAGAGGCTATTAACCATTTATATCACACCTATTTTTGATAGCAAAGGTGCTGGAAATTGAATCCACTGGCTTCAATACTTGGCTATGGCGCATACCTACCTATTTACAGAATCGCTTCCGCCGAGATCGCAAGAATATATGGACGCTCACCCGACAGAACACCTATAAAGGAAAAAACGGTTCCTGGCTTAGACGAAGATTCCTTAACAATAGCATATGAGGCTGCAAAGAACGCCATCAAACGTGCAGACGTAAACCCATCCGAAATCGAAGCTGTATATATCGGCTCTGAGAGTCCACCATACGCTGTAAAACCATCTGGAACCGTGATAGCTGAAGCCCTTGGAATAACACCAAAACTATATGCTATTGACATGGAGTTTGCTTGCCGTGCAGGCACAACAGCGATAATAAGTGTAGCATCTATGGTGAATGCAGGCGTTATAAAATATGGCTTAGCTATAGGTACCGATACCGCTCAGGGGCGTCCAGGAGATGAACTAGAGTATACAGCCGCCGCTGGTGCTGCTGCATTTGTTCTTTCAAAGCCAAGAAAAGATGCTGTAGCTATGATAGAGTATACGTATTCATATGTCACTGATACTCCAGACTTTTGGCGCAGGGAGGGAGAGAAGTTTCCGAGACATACGTTTAGGTTTACCGGAGAGCCAGCGTATTTTGCACATATTATTGGTGCTGCCAAGGGATTGATGGAAGAGACCGGACTAAAACCCAGTGACTTTACCTATGTTGTTTTTCACCAACCAAATGTGAAGTTTCCTGCAAGAGTAGCTAAGAGACTAGGATTTACTAAGGAACAATACGAGCTTGGACTACTTTCAGGAATCATAGGAAACACTTATGCTGCTGCATCTCCCATAGGTCTTGTAAATGTCTTAGATCACGCTAAGCCTGGAGACCGTATACTTGTAGTTTCCTTCGGTAGCGGTTCTGGCTCTGATGCTTTAAGTATTGTTGTTGAAGATGGCATAGAGGAGAGAAGGAAGAAAGCTCCATTGTTGAAATATTACATTAATAGAAAGAAGAATGTCGATTATGCAATCTATCTGAGGTTTAGAGGATTTATATTGAGGTGATAACCTGTGAGACGGGTTTTTGTTGCTGGTATAGGAGCTACTAAGATAGGAGAACACTGGGAGAGATCGATAAGAGACCTTATGGTCGAATCCTCACTAAACGCTATAAAGGATGCTGGTATAGATAAGAAAGAAGTAGAAGCCATATTTGTCGGAAACATGTCTTCTGGCTACCTGCAGGGACAAGAACATCTAGGCGCGCTTCTTTCAACATGGCTTGGTATACCTGGAGTTGCGGCTTGTAAGGTAGAAGCTGCTTGTGCAAGTGGTGGTGCTGCTTTTCATAACGCTTTTTTGGCTGTAAAGTCTGGAGTCTACGACTGTGTGCTGGCGGTGGGTGTTGAGAAAATGACTGATGCTGTTACCAGCGATCTTACTAGTGCACTGATAATGGCCGATGACCAGGAGTATGTAGCCTTTGCGGGATTCTCGTTTGTAGCGTTAAACGCTCTAGTCTACAGAGCATATATGAAAAAATATGGTGCTAAACAGGAAGACATAGCTCTTTTTGCTGTTCATGATCATAAATATGCAGTAAACAATCCCTTAGCCCAGTACAGACGTGCAATAACATTAGACACAGTTTTGTCTTCCCCCCTTGTAGCAGATCCACTCAGGCTATTTGAGTGTGCACCCACTGGAGATGGTAGTGCTGCAATACTATTGTGTTCTGAAGAAAAGATGAAAGAACTTGGTCTTGAAGCAGAGGTCGAGGTTGCTGCAAGTAGCGTAGCTACAGATATATTAAGCCTTCACGACAGAGATGACTTGACGACCTTAGTGAGTACTCGACGTGCTGCTGAAAAAGCATACAAAATGGCAGGCATCTCTGCTAAGGACGTAGATATAGTTGAGGTTCATGACGCGTTTACAATTCTAGGTGTTATTCATCTAGAGGACCTTGGTTTTGCCAAAAAAGGTGAGGGATGGAAACTCGTCAAAGACGGTGAAATAGAGAAAGATGGAAAGGTTCCAACAAATCTTATGGGCGGCTTGAAGGCTCGTGGACACCCTGTTGGAGCCACTGGCATTTATCAGATATATGATGTAGCCTTACAGCTTTTTGGCAAAGCTGGACCGAACCAAGTAGATGACGCTAGTATTGGGCTTGCCCAAAATGTAGGTGGAGTTGGAGGTACTGTATCTATTTCTATTTTAAAGAGGGTGAGATAAATGTCGTATATGAGAAGCATACCTAGAGTGTGGCGGGAGAGAAAGAAAAAATATAGACTTATAGGTGGACGTTGCAAGGATTGTGGGAAAACATTCTATCCCTATAGGACTTTTTGCCCACGTTGCGGTTCAAACAATGTTGAAGAAATACAGCTTCCGCATACAGGCATTATACTGTATTATAGTGTTGTTAGAAGTGCTCCCACAGAGTTTAAGAAGTATGAGCCTTATATAGTAGCTCTTGTGAAGCTAGATGATGGAACAATAATTCCAGCACAGATAACCGATGCGGAACCCTCAGAGATTAATGAAGGAATGAGAGTTGAAGCAGTATTTAGAAAATATAGGGAACATGGAAAAGATGGTATAATAGAGTATGGTATAAAGTTTAGGCCTGTAATCGAAGAGACATGATACAATGAAAAATGAGCAAACGTTGCGTGAAAAGATTTTAAATTTTTACTTAGAAAACCCTGGTGTAGAATTTTCAATTAATGATATTGCACGGTTTTTTGGATTAAAACCACGTGAATCTAAGCGTCTTTACGACGATATAATCCACA
>CAZJJA010000006.1:4169-31878 GCA_964546235.1 uncultured Thermofilaceae archaeon
TTTTTTGGATTAAAACCACGTGAATCTAAGCGTCTTTACGACGATATAATCCACATTTCAAAGACTTTGTGGAGACAGTCCAATGGTACAATGTATATCGCTATGAAGCCTCCAGTATGTAGGTCTTGTGGATACATTTTTAAGGATATAAAGAAGCCCAAAAAACCTAGCAAATGTCCTCGGTGTAAGAGCGAGCGAATAGATCCGCCTAAATTCGTCCTTGTCGTTAAGCGTTAGATGTTTCTGTTAGAACATTTACAATGGCCGTCAATATCGCTCCCATAGCCACGTCTGTTGCCAAGGTTATTCCTGGCATTATATCGATTACCAGGTCCGCAAATCTGTAAATTCCTGTTGGAATGCCTTCTCGGGAGCCTATAAGGATGTGGACTCTTTTGTTCTTCTCGAATATTTCTTTTAGCTCCTTACGGACCTCACCGATGTATTTTCCTTTAGTGGATGTCACAATTATTGGTTCTCCTTTACCTTTTGTATTTCTAACATATTGATAGAGGTCGTATACATAGACTGGGACTCTATGCACTTCTCTGCTATATGTTCTTCTTTGTATGTCGTATCTCGATTTTCTTCCTTCGAGAAGACCGTCCAGAAAAACATTTAGTTCGTCTGCTGGAGCTGGCTTGTGGGGTGTGACATAAAATTCGTTTACTTCAAAGGTCTGCAAAACTCTCCCTAATCTTACTCCTATTTTTCTGGCCCCTTTATAGTCGCCAAGGTAGGGCATTTGGGCTATGACTATTTTTCTCAAAAACCTAGTGGCGTCAGGTTTTCCAGGATAGGTTTTCTTGTAGATAATGTCTCCCTTAGTGACTGAGATATAGGCTTTGTCTTTGATTATCTCTACCCAAAAAATCTTATCTGGATGCTCAAGGTCCACGGGACTATTAGTTGCCTCTTGTATACAAGCGCCAGCCCTGACGTTAACGTCTAGTGATGTAAAGTCGTGTTTTCCCCTGCGGGTCGTTCTCACAGCGAAAGTTTCATCCATGTTCAAGTATTTTTTTGCAAGTCTCTTCGATTCTTCACAAATTGAGTCGAGGTCGGCTTTTGTAGTCAAATAAACTGGCAACACCTTTTCTGCTTCAGGTATGTTTTCAAGTATTGTTTTGGCTACTTCTTCTGGTTCTTTATCACATATCACTAGAACTAGTCCTTGCATTCCTTCAGGCTTTGGTATGGTTTTACATCCAGTCACTTCTTTTATTCGCATTGCTGTAACGTTTTCCAGCATCTTAGGAGTTTTAACTATAACACGTACCTTTTCGTCCATTACAAGAGTAGGGTGTTATGTTATTATCTAATTCTTTCGCAACAACGCTATGAAGAAAGAGCTTGTTCTATCAATATCGGGGAAAGTTCTTCTCACTTTGTTTCTAAAACTGTAGTTTTTGTATCCTAATTCGCCAAGTTGCATGTATGGAAAGTCTAACAAATCAACATCATGGTTTAGAAGAATCTTCTCGATGACGTTTTCTCCTTCTTCGGGCAGAAGAGAACATGTCGAATATGCAATAACGCCTCCTTTCATCAGATGTTTTATCACGTTTTCAAGAATCTTGTATTGGAGTAAACTATATTCCTTCACAACTTTCTCGTTAAGATTCCAGAGAGCTAATCTTAATCCAGGATCCCTATTTATTGCACCACTATTTGTACATGGTGCATCAACTAGCGAATTGGAAAAAATTGTTCCTCTAAACACAACAAAGGAGCTATCAGTAGCAAGAAAGTGCGCCATTTTACAGAAACTTGACACTAATTGTTTGGCTTCCGATAACCTCTTATATGATATGTCTAGAGCCATAGTTTCTTCGCTTCTGTCTAGACAGTATAATATTGTTTTCATTCCCGGAGCGGCTGCAGCATCTAAAAATAGCCTCTTTTCGCTTTTTTGGACCAAAAGAGCTCTTACGACAGCAACACTTGCCTTGTCTTGGTATACTGCTATTTGATAGGGAAGCTGTGGTAGTGGTTGGAAGCCTGTTATGTATAGGTGATATAGGTCTTCGAATAAATCATCTCTTTTATAGTTTATTTTATCCTTTCTAATTTTTAACAAAATTTCATTTTCAAAGTTTTTATCTATTATTCTTAGCCATACATATCTTTTTTTAAAAGATTGAAGTAGATGTTCTACTCTCCTAGAATCTAACTTTTCTAAAAGTCTTCTAAGAATATATTGAGGAAATGAATAAAAATATGATAAACGCGCATGAACAGGAAGTGATCTAACTTTATCTTCTGCCTTTTCGATGTTACGGGGTGATAAGAGAGTATATAATTTATTTCCTATCAGGCCTCCTCTTACGAATTTAATTTTGTCATAAAAAGCGGGATTGTCGTATATGAAGGAGAAGGCTGTTCTGAAGGCGTTTTTCCTTCTTAGGGGTAAGTTTTTGTAGCCGTTGCTTTCGAGAATATACTCTGCTATACCAAAGTTAAGTAGGGTTTTCCAAGCCTCTACATAAATAAAGCGTTTTTCTCCTTGTTTTATTTTATATTTAGCTGTAATTTCGTGAAAAGCCTTATCTAAAGACAGCTTGTGCCTTTCAATTTTTTCAAGAATCAGTGTTATTAACCTAAAAGTATAGGGGGTTAACAGTTCTTCGGACACGGCTAAATCCTCATAAATAGGATGTATATTGTGTAGCTGACGTAGTAGAGCACAAACACGGCTATGAATGATTTTTCAAGCGGAATTTTCTTGAAAACGCTGATTGTTGCTGTTAATAGCCCTAGTGTTATTATCTGGAATACCCTAAAGAGTAGGCTTTGAAGAAAAGCATCTGATATTAGCGCGTTAAGAATCAGAGGAGAGACAAAGATAGGCACTAGTGAAAGGGCTATTCCGCCGATGAAGTCTATCCCAAGGTTTAATGGAGCACCCAATACATGAGATGTTACTTCTATTATTGCTACAATTCCTGCTAAACTGCCTAGGAGTAAAAGAATTCTCATTGTAAAGTTAAACGCGACCTGGTCTAGTACTTCTAGTAAAAGAAAACAGTTGGGAGTATAAACTGTACTAATCACTCCCAGAAGTAGTGAAACTATCACAGCAACTATGCTGATTTCTCGTTGTTTATAAAAGAAAGATATAATATCTCTAGGAACGATTACTGGGAAAACAAACTTGTCTAAGTAACGTTTTACGACATTTGTTTCGCTTAGATAGGATTTTATCCTGGTTTCTTGATCTAGGAGAAACTTGTAGAGAGCCTTTCCCTTCTCTGTCAGATAATATTTTCTATCTTCGCTCTTAGCAACAAATCCCGCAAGCCCGTCTAGATTATAGTAGAGATTCCCTACGCTAATCTTTAATGCTTTCTTTAACTCTGAAAATGATGCCCTGCCATGTTCGCCAAGGAATATTATTATCTTTCTCTTGTGGATATTACCTAAAATCGAATATATGTGTTCTAACTCAATGGAAGAGTCAGACTCATTTCGGACGTCGCCAACCATAACGTTGAAAAAATAGATTCGACGTTATTAAACATGACCACTAGGGGAACGCTATTTGGGTAAGATGAAAATGGCTAGATATGCTATCTCAGTAAAAATATCAACAGAAGAAGAACTTGAAAGAATTGAGGAAGTACTTTATCGTTTAGACGATACAGACTATTGGGTAGAACTTGATTTGGAAAAAGCTGAGATTATTGAAAATGCTAGTGTTTCTGATATAATAGACCCGTTTTTTGAGAGTTCAGTTAGGATTGCTGCGATAAAAACACCTATTTTAGAGGAAGAGGATTATTTGGAAAAGCTGGCTGTTATAGGTTCAGAGATAGAGGGTAACCATATCATTTTCACAATAGATAATCTGCCTAAAGAAGAGATTTTCCTAACACTTTTTGACATTTTTTCAATATATAAGACCAAGGTCTCATTTGATGCTTATCCAGCACACTTAGATGATATCTATAGCGATGTGAGCCAATTTATAGGAGGAATATTTGGACTTTCTTTCACACAAGAGCACTATGAAAATACCGAAGAATTCATAAGGTTCATCAGAAAATATCTAGGAATTGTTAGGAACATAAGAATTATAAATATGGATGAAGAAAATCAACCCAAACCACTTTTAAAGCCGGGAAAATACAACAATCCAAAGCTACTAAAGTATCTAGCAGAAAATGGTTACGATGGCTTCTTAACACTTTGCTCTTATAACCTTTACAAAGAAGAGATTTCAAAGGAATATAAGACGCTAAAAGAATATGTACGATCTTTAGAAGAAAAACGTCCTACGCTGTTTCGCTAATCTTTTTCTACTTCGATTTCGAGAATAATTCTTCCAATGTAGCCACATTTTAGACATCTGTACATTGGAGGCAACAATCCCGCTATGTTTATGACTGTAATATCTGTCGATCCGCACCTAGGACACGCTAGTACTATGGATTTTTTAGAAAAAACTGTGTCTACGTCAACTTCAATTGGGACATTATCTACAGCTATCCTTGATCTTTTGACGCCTATGTTTTCAAGAAATTGTACTGTTTCCTCGACGGTATATTGCGAAGCACATACTCTACATATATCACCCAACGATTGGAATTCTTCTCCAATTCCATAGTGTTCACGCAAAGAAGAAATGTTTTCACAGTCCGATTCAATACAAACTTTCTTGTCTTCCTCATATACATTGAAAAAAGCGTCTG
Organism: uncultured Thermofilaceae archaeon; assembly: GCA_964546235.1. GTDB lineage: Archaea > Thermoproteota > Thermoprotei > Thermofilales > Thermofilaceae > JALVKT01. Next base: position 8,861 of record CAZJJA010000006.1, read on the forward strand.
TAAAGCTTACTGTATTGTCTTTCTCAGTCTCGTTCTCTTTCAAGTATACTCGCCAACTTTTTTACTCGATATTGATTTTATATTTTTCAACCTTGAGCGGAACTGTAATTTCCAGAATCCCGTTCCTGAAACGGGCCTTTATCTGTTCTGTAATGATGTTTTCAGGCAACCCTATTTCAAGCCTATATTGTGTAAATTCTTCTCCTCTAAGAACGGTTAGATCTCCCATTGAGTATGGTTTTGCTAGCTTTGCTTCTAGTATCAACTTGTTGCCTAACAGCTGGAGGTTTATGTCATTTTTATCTTTCACTCCTGGAAGATCTACATATATCTGTATCTTATCTGAATACCTGTGAATCTCATACAATGGTTCGATGCTCTTTCTCTCTAAATCTACTAGTGGTCTAAAGATCTCAGACTCTATTCTTGCCATCTCTTCACGTATCCTCTTGACTTCCTTCATTACTTCTTCAAAATATTTTCTAATCCATTCTTCCATATATCTCACCTCTCAAGCGTATAATGCTGGAACAGTGAATTCATACTCCTTTCCAGCCCCTCTCATAGTCTCAACAGTTCTCTTCATAAGCTCTCTTAGCTTAATACGAATCTCTTCTTCCTGTTCTAGTAGCGGCTTTACATCTATCTCGTGTCCTATGAGCTTAGACAATGCGGTTAGAGTGGCTGCTGATGCACCAGGATCGGGATAATTGAAGAAACATTCGGATAAGAGTGCTATTACCTTAACACCCTGTTTATATCCTTCTTTCAGTATCTGTGCATATATTCCCCCTATAAAACCGTCTTGAAGAGTATCGATACCTTTTTCCTTTGCCTCTAAGAGGATCTTCTCGTCTATAGATGCTGCAAAAGTTTTTGGTTTATCTATTTTCATTCGGTTTGGAACAGCGATACCTCCTAGAAGTATGATCTTCTCTACTTGTTTTTCCTTGGCTTGATTTACAATAAACTCGGCTAAAGAATGTATCTCTGTTGGAGGGATTGCTATGTCTGCATGTAGAACCGTTATATAATCGTTCTTTTTATAGCCTCCATATATCCTTATGGGAAAATGTGGTTTTCCTTTGTGAAATAATATTACAGGAGGCACAACACTTGAGTCTATATATCCTATTTCCTCTAGGTTGAATTCTTTAACTAGGTGCGAAGTAGATATGGGACCCACTAATCCAACGTCAGGTATTCCTATTATCAGAGAACTATTTTCAGGTATTTCTTTCTTTAAAAAAATATGCCATTTTCCGATCATTTTCTCTCATAATAATATATTATTTTGAGTATTTCTTTAATACTTCGATTACCGGCAGTGTTCCCTTTACAAGATACTCGATAAGCGCTCCTCCTCCCGTGCTTACATGAGACACCTTGTCTATGTATCCTAGCTTGGAGGCTGCAGCTATAGTATGTCCCCCACCTATAAGTGTGAATGCTTTAGAGTTCGACATCGCTTCGAAAACCTTAACTGTGGCATACTCGAATCCAGGTTCCTCAAATACACCCATGGGTCCGTTCATGACCACAGTTTTGGCTGAAAGTATCTTTTCATAATAGACTTTAGCTGTCTCCTTTCCTACATCCCATATCGGATAGTTTGTAGGTAGCTGTTCTAGCTTTATCTCTTCTCTACCCTTGTCTGTCTTTACTGCAAGGTCTGCCGGTAGGAGTATTTTGTCCTTGTATTTCTCGATAAGTTCTTTTATATCATCTACAAGCGATAAGAAGCCTTTCTTTTCCAAAACTTCTATGTTTGTTTTTCCTATATCATATCCAGCAGAATACAAGAATAGATTAGCTACTAATCCCCCCGTTAAGACATAATCCGCTATACCCTCCTTAAAGACAGTCTTTACGATCTCTGCACTGTCCTCCGCCTTCGCACCACCCAGTATATACACACATGGTTTTTCCGGATTATTTCTCACCTTTATCAGGGCTCGTATCTCTCTTTCCATGACTCTTCCAGCAACAAAATGTTCTACAACTGGAGCGAAACCGACCATCGATACGTGAGGCCTATGTGCTGCTGCAAACGCGTCTACAACATATACGTTAAAGTGGGGCGCCAGGGCCTGCACAAGCTCTGTTTTTGCATGTGTCTCAGGGTCGGCCTTCTTTCTTTCACCGTCCCAGAACCTAACATTTTCTAAAACGAGAACCTCTCCCTCCTTCAAGTTTTTAATAGCATTTGTGGCTTTTTCGCCAAATATGTCATCTACAAATTTTACGTCTATACCGAGTATTTTAGAAAGCCTTTCTGCATGCTGTTTTAAGCTAATAAAGTCTTTTTCCCCCTTTCTCCCCTGGTGGGCTAGAATTACTACTTTTGCCCTCTTTTCTACAAGCTCCTTTATTGTTGTTTCTCCATGAATCCTTATTCTCGTGTCATCGAGAAGTTTTCCTGTATTAGGGTCAACAGGCGAGTTAAAATCCACCCTTACGCCGACTGTTTTTCCCTCAACTTCGACATCGTCCAGTGTTTTTATGCCAAGTTCTTCTATCAACGTTTCTCACCAAATAATTATATTATAATGAAACCTAATATGTTCTCGTTGTTAATTTAAGTTGATAAAAATACATGTGCCACCGGAATAAAGAAAGTTTGACCAAAATCTATATAGTTAATAATCCATCTTATTAAGGATTAAAATGCAAAGAGAAAAGCTCGGACTAACACTAGGTCCTCTCTTTCTGATAATTCTTCTATTACTCCCACCTCTGCCAGGCACAGAGCTTGTGACGCAGAAGTTTGGCGTAAACCCGTTTAGCATCTCAGTAGCTTTAGGCGTGCTTCTCTGGACTGCAACTTGGTGGATAACAGAATGCGTTCCCCTAGGATTGGCTGCTCTTATTCCACCCATAGTTTTTGGGTTTGTCGGAATTGTTGACTGGAAAACTTCTCTCATGTTATTCATGCACCCAATAATATGGATATTCATGGCCGGTTTCGTGTTTACAAAAGCATTCCAAAAATGGGGACTGGACAAAAGAATAGCTCTAAAACTCGCTCTCCTCTATAAAGGTGATGATCCAAAATTATCAGCTTTCTTTAGTGTAGCTTTACCAGCATTCCTACTAACATTTACGGGATCCATAACAGCAGCAACATCTATTGTATTTCCCATTGCTATAGCATACCTTGCTACTCTAGGAAACCAAAAGGACTCCAAGTTTGACGAAGCCGTCATGCTACTCTTAGGACAGGCTGCAACAGTGGGAGCCATGTTACTGTTAATAAGCACACCTCCCAACTTAATAGGTAAGAGTGTCTTAGAACAATCTATACTAGACCTCGTAGAAAAGGGTCTCCTACCTCAAACGTTTAAAGACTTCTCACTGTCGTTCTTTGACTGGTTTATAGTAGGCACGCCACAAGCTATTATTGGTCTCATCATTGTATGGATTACGGTTTTCTGGGTTCTAAAACCCGAGCTTGGTACAGTGAAGATTGATAGAGAACAAATGATCGAGAATCTTCGGAGACTTGGTTCGATGAGCTTACAGGAAAAAGTTGTTTTGAGTGTATTTATTCTCACAGTAATATTATGGATTATCCCAGGACTTTTATTGATTGTATCGAATTTTATGCCCGAATACAAGTTCCTCTCGAGTTTAGTAAAGAAGGTCTTACCTGAAGCAGCACCAGCTGCTCTCTCAATATTTCTCTTAGGTCTCATAAAGATAAAGGAACAAAATATACTAACTTGGGAAGATATTGAAAGAGGAATAGACTGGAACGTTGTATTTCTATTCGGTGGAGGATTAGCACTAGGTAAGGGATTAGACTCGAGTGGATTTTCGTTATGGCTTGGAGAAAGCATTATGTCATTAACAGGCAATCAGCTTAATGTTTTCACTATAACTTTTATAAGCGCTTTTCTAGGATTTCTGATAACATACCCTGCATCCAATACAGCATCTACTGTAATAGCGGCCCCTATAGCTTCGTCAATATCTATCGCCGCTGGAATAAATCCTCTTCCAGCTGTTATTGCGACAGTGCTTGCATGTTCGATATCTAGTGCTCTTCCGTCTACAACTCCTCCCATGGCAATAGTCTATGGTTCTAAAAAGATCAAGCTAATAAACATGTTTAAGCTAGGTATGATTGCAGATACGCTTAGACTAATAGTCTTGCTTATAACGATACCTTACTTGTCCGAGTTTCTTTTAGAACTTAAGGGTCTTCCGCTTTATATTGGAGGAAGATAAAAAAACCTTTAATTTTTCTCATTAAATCATACCTGTTATCAGCTCAGATTCTATTAATGAGGCGAAAAATAGCAAAGAAAGTTCGAGTATTATAATCACTATAGTAGTGAGTATCGAGTACTCCTCCTTCTTGAGGAAAAGCAGTGTAGTGAATAGACTTTCTGACGCTGCAATGGAATAAACAATTAACTCCAAGATTGCATGTGGCTTGAAAAATATTTCATAAAAGAGGTTTCCAGTATAATTGCCTGAAGCAACTATGATCATTTTTGCAGTCAATCCAGTCTGATACGCCGAATACATAATAAGAGGCATCCCAAGAAAAGGCGCGTTTGCGAGCACTGTTATATAGGCATTGTGCAAAAAGATATTCTGGGCTGTTGCCTCGAAATCATCAGGCTTTACAATATTTTTTATCAAGTTCTTTGCCTGTTCTACTATGGTTTTTGCTTCTTCGGGCGATACTTTCTGAGAAGTCCCTAGATATAGTAAACCAGTAAGTAAAAAGAAGAATACTATAATGAATATTAGCCTGATCTCGAACTGTTTTTCTATTAGCAAGCTTTTTTCTTTCTTCTTATTGTTTTCCTGTCTTTTACTCATGGCATTTCTCGCCTGTAAAACAGTTATACAATGTGTTACCTAAAACCTGAACTGGCACCCATATCATAAATATCTCTACCGTTAAACTGTTTTTCTTTATATGAAGAGGTACTTCTACTATCTTTGAAATTTCACTCTGAATCTCCTGTTCAATTTTTTCCACCTCCTCCCTATACCACTTGTCAAGTTCACGGACTTTCTCGTTTAGTCTTCTCATATAAGCCAGCAACTGGTTTTTCCTAATTATAAGCTCAGCTTTTTTCCCCTCCAATTCTCCCGATTTACCTAATATCAAATACTTTATCTTAGTAACAAAGGAACCGAGAGATTCAAGCATTACATCTATCTCATGAATCTCTCTCCCAACTTTACGTAATTCTTCCTCTAAGTTGTTTTTTGCATAGACATACTGTTCCTCTATGGCTCTTACCTTAGGCTGAAATAGTGTAATTAACTCATCTTTTGTCCTGTTTTTAAACTCGTCGTAGTTCTCGTTTATTCGCGAAATTAGCCCAGTTTTCTGGTGGTAATACATTTTCATCTCTTTTTCAAGCTCCGTACTTATCAGGAGCTTTATCTTTCTCTCCAGTCTCCTATAGATACCTCTCTTTAAATACTCGGATGGTATGCTTTCAAAAACGAACCCTTTAGACCATTTATCGGATAACTCGTTCACGTCAAGAAGTTCAGCATCCAAGCAATATAGTGTTCTGTTGATTTCGTTTAGCTGAATTAAGGGCAAAGGTTTTAAAAACCTCTTTATAGTGACAGTTTTGTTGATCTTAAGCTTTCTATTGTATAATTTGGCTGTTATTCTTACATAGATAAGTAGTTTGTAAATTCCTCTACCGTTTCCTTGAACAATATACTTCGCTGGAAGATAATAAGAAGGAATTTCATCTGGAATAAGTGGAGGGGAGAAAGCCTGCCCAGTTTCAGGAACCTTTCTAGAGTCGAGCCTCATTTCATCAAGTTTTTTCATTTCTTTTTGCGATTTGCACAAAAATCTTATTTCTTCTAACGTTAAAGGACCTTTCAGATCCGAATATGTATCTCTGGTCTTAAATTTTAGAATACTCTTCTCTCGAGAATTAATAAGTATGAATTCCCTAGAATTAAGACTGGTTATTTCGTTTTCGAGGGTTTGTCTATCGTAAAACGTATTTTCTTCGGAAACACCTTCAACAAGTCTTTTTCTATCATTTGCCGTCTTTAGTTTCCCTATAAACCATAGCCCAGTATTTGATAACACTTTATAGTCTACATCTATAGGGTTTTGGGTCGAAATGACAAGGGCAACTCCAAAAGCTCTGGCCTGTTTAAATAAAAGCATTAAAAGGTGTTTTGTGGGAGGATTTCTTGGATATGGCGGGAGGTAGCCGTAAATTTCGTCAAAAAAAATAAGTGCCCTAAGCTTGTCTGAGGAACCTTTTTCGAACATCCAACCATATATTTGTTGAAGTATTAGGCTTATTGTGAACATTCTCTGGCTTTCATTTAAGTGTGCGAGATAGAATATCACCGCCCGGGGCTTGCCCGAGTCATCCCACAATAGTGAATCGATGTCCGGTGTAACTCCTTTTCTCCATAGCTTAAAGCTAGGCAGTGATAACAGCTTGTTTATTTCGATTGCTAGTTTCCTTCTTTCACTAGATGGGAAAAAGTTTTCTAGTTCAAGAACACCCAACTTCTTGAAGGGCGGTTCAATAATCATAGAGACTAGTTTTTCTAGATTTAACTCTTCACCAGACTTCCAGCTATATTCAATTAGAGCTGCAAGCAAAGCTTTCTCTTTATCAGAGTTTCTCTTACCTGGATGAACAAGATTTAATATTGCCTCCGATATAGTGTTAATCTTCTCTAGCAAAATCTCCTCATGTTCATCCCAGTTCAGGTTTTTGGGCATACTTAACAATCCTGAGATCGACAGAGGAAAGCCAGCGTTGCTTCCAGGAGTGATTATTAAAATCTCTTTTTCAATAAAGTTAAGTAGCCTTTTATCTTCATCTGAATAGCTTGTCTTTAAGGCGAGATTAGTTACGTCACCTTTAACGTCAAATACTAGGACTGGAATATCATTTATCAGAGCCTCCTCGAGAATAATTATTCCCAGACCAGTTTTACCAGACCCTGTCATTCCGAAAATGGCTGCATGAGTGTTAAAATACTTAGAGTGTATAGATAATTCCTGTCCAGTCTCTACAAGGTGGCCTAACTTGAACGACATATACAACTCTTTTTGAAGAAAAAGATTTCACACTATTAAGGGTTACATTTTTAATTCATTTCAAATTTTGGCGAAAATGTTGTAAAAAATAATATGCTACCTTATGCTACGCAACCTTTTAATAAGTTCTTCAATGTCTTCTATCCTTGTCAGAGCAAGAGGAATATTTTCACGACGAGCAATTTCTAAACCAAGTTGATCCACCTTCTTAGTACCGTGAAACACTACAAGTGCTGGACGGAGACCCCCCATTCCAGCTTGCATAGCCTTTATCGCCACCATCGGACTTCTGCCATAATACACTTTTGTAAATATGGCTGCACGTTGAGTAGTAGCTCCATAAAGCTTCACATAGTCAAAGGATGGGACATTGAGCACTAATTCTAAACTATCGACAACCGTGTATCCTAGTAGAGGTGTTGATGCAAAGTTTTCACCAGTTATCAAATCAGCATCTATCATTTCGCAGAAACGATTTATCGTAATGGGTATTGAGAATTCACGCATATCGATAACAGCTTGTCTAAGCATATCTGAACCAAGTAATATTCTGGATAAACCTGAGAGAACTATTCCACCCCTTTCTACGTCTTTGAAAATAAGACTTTTGACGAATTTCTTTATAAAGCGTGAACCAGGAGATTTTCTTCTTCCACTCTCATAATCACTTATAACAGATGCTGAAACGCCCATAATGGCTGCAAGCTCTACTTGTGTTAGCCCGAACTGTTCCCTCCATTTTCTCATCTCTCTGCCAGGATTTGGAGAAATTATAATTTCTCCTGCAATCTTATAAGCTACTTCCCTTATAGCTGGATCTTCCAAACTGATATCTTTATTCTTTATTGACACAATATTCTTTTTCCAATCCTTAATTAAAAACTTAGCCGTTTGTCGATTCAAAGAACCAACCCAAAACAAACAAATACTCTAATACATTTCTGAAATATTGATGAAGACGCTCGGAAGGACTGACTTTTATGATGACCCCGTGCAGGTCGGATTATAAAAATAAGTAATTTTTCTAAAAAATTAATTAACTCCATCTATTAATAAAAAATGAAATAAATTGATTATATTTATTTTTTTAAATGGATAATCTATCATCTAGATTATAAAGATCACTATATTAATATTATTAATTGTTAATTTTGTAATTACTTTCAACACAATTTATAGGGTAGTTTTGTTTATAAGTGAATTTTATAATTATGATACATGCAATGACAGTAAAAGTAGCGATAAATGGATTTGGAAGAATCGGCAGAAACTTCTTAAAAGCTGCTTTAAAGAACGAGAAATTCATGAAGAACTTTCAGGTTGTCGCTATCAACGATCTCACTGACGCTAAAATGTTAGCCTACCTCTTCAAATACGACTCAGTTTTCGGCAGATTCGAAGGAAAAGTTGAAGCAAAGGACAACAAACTCATAATCAACAACCTAGAAATAGACGTTATCAGTAATCCTGACCCAGCACAGCTACCCTGGAGCAAATATGAAGTAGACATAGTTCTCGAGTCCACTGGACGATTTAGAGACAGAGAAGGTGCTTCAAAGCATCTCACAGCCGGAGCGAAGAAGGTAGTGATTTCTGCACCAGCGAAAAATCCCGACGTAACAATTGTTCTAGGCGTAAACCACCAAGTGTACGATCCAAAAACACATGTTATAATATCTAATGCCTCTTGTACAACAAACGCCTTTGCACCACTCGTCAAGGTACTTAAAGAAAATTTCGGGCTAGTGCAAGGAATAATGACAACAGTTCACGCTTATACCAATGACCAGAGGATACTAGACTTCCCTCACAGAGACCCCAGAAGAGCTAGAGCAGCTGCTGTAAACATTATCCCAACCACAACTGGAGCCGCAAAGGCAATCATGGAAATATTCCCAGAACTCAAAGGAAAACTACACGCTATAGCTATGAGAGTCCCTGTTGCCGATGGTTCTGTAGTAGATTTTGTTGCGCAGCTTGAAAAAGAAGTTACAAAAGAAGAACTTGATGAAGCATTCAGAAAGGCAGCAGAAGGCGAGCTTAAAGGTATACTACAGTTTGTTGATGAACCCATTGTAAGCTCCGATATAATTGGCAATCCACATTCCTCGATTTACGACTCTCTTGCTAGCGGCGTAATAGGCGAGAAGAGCAACCTAGTGAAGGTCGTGTCATGGTACGACAACGAATGGGGCTATTCGAACAGGCTCGTTGATTTAATGGTATATATGTACGAGAGAGGTAGTTTCTAAACTTTAAAATCATATATTGATTTTTCTTTACTAAAAATTCTTCTACCAGTTTTAGTGTCTATTATCTCTCTCACTCGGTGAAAGGGTATATACTTCCTTTCTCCATTTTCTGTATTATATTCAAATCCATTTTTTCCCACTGAAACTAGCTGGTTCGTACTAATTGTCTCAATATTGTTGGGAGCTCCTCTCGAAACAAACATTATCTTAAATTCTCTCTTCCTAAACTTCTCGTCCCAAATTATCCTGGCCAAAAAATCTCTTAGAGGATTTTTCATTCGAATCTCAACTTTCTCCTATAAGCTGTCTCTAATAATATTTTCTGCCATTTCTTTAGCCTTCTTTTAGCTCTCTTAGCATTTTCACTTCTAATGTAGATGAAAAAGCGGTCGGCATTTACCTCTACTTTCATGTTTAGAAATGAGCGTACAATCCTTTCAATCTCTTCCAGCTCAACCTTTGTATCAATCTCTTCACATAATACTGGACAACGTGTACAATACTTCCCATCTATAAAGTCTAACCCTGCACAAGGTATTCTCCTTCCATCATATCTATAGGCCGCAAAATTATTAGCACAGCACGCGCTAAGCATAGGTATTAAGCCTTTCTGTTTAGCCATTTCAACTATTTCTTGCTTTATATCCTGGATATATATCGGAGTTTGAGTTCCCTTGTTTAGCCGTCCTTTTATGCGTTTCTTAATTTCGGAGGTATCCAACCCAAGTTTTTCTAGTCGCATAAGGATCAAAGGCGTTATTCTCATGCCGCCAATAACCACTCCGTATGCTCCAGTCTTTTTTGCTTCCTCTAGAATCTGTTCTGTTTCATCTGTGTTTATTCCAGGCATTATAGGTCTCAGAAAAAGGAATGGTGTCATGCCGTGTTTTCTTAGCATCTTGATAACCTCTAGTCTTTTCCACGGGTCCGGAGCTTTTGGCTCTAATATTTTCCAGCGTTTTAATGTGATAATTGTTATTAAGGGATTGATCGGTATCTTTATTTTTGATATTCTCCTTATTTTTTCTTCGTTCAAATATGATTTTGTTGAAAATTGTACCGGATTTTTAAGATAACGAGCAAAGCTATTTAAATATTCTAGCACCTTTGAGAATGCTTCTTCGTTGATAAAAGGCTCTCCTATACTTCCAAGCGCGATAAATGTTCCTTTACGTGAGGGTAGAAAGGCCTTGTTTAGTAGAAGAGAATAAGTCATTTCATCGCCTGTTAGTGCATACACGCGAGGTATAGTGAAGCTTATTCCCATGTCAGGTAGATAACAATATTGGCATGCATAACCGCATCCAACAACCACATGAACTGTTATCCCACATGGTCTAGGAAGTTTCTTTGAGTGATAATCAGCTTTTGCTCTCTCAATGCTTTCTCTAGATAGTTTTCCTTCTAATTGTTTGAGCAATAATTGTTTTTGATATAAGAGCTCAGATAAGGAAAGTGTTATCTTCATTCTATCTCCTCGCTCATCTTAGTTTTCGATTCGAGAATCCTCTCTACAACTTTTCTAGGTAAAACAACATCTTCTCTTCGAAGAGCTACAGGACCTATAACAACAATACCTTTACCGTCTTCTATCTTGAACTCATACATCCTTAGATCGTGAGGGGTTTGACGCATTTTCTCAACTATAAAGTATCTATGAAGAACGCCTCCCCTAATAGATTTGCGAAAACGGATTATGCCGTCAGCAACGTGCTCCAAACCAAATCCGAAAGCTTCGCTTGTAGTTATGGAGTACTGAGAGGTAGCTAGGACAGTGAAGTTCCATTGGTAAAATATCTTTTTTATGTAATAGGAGTATTTTCTCGCCATGGCTGGTTTATCTAGCCAAAAGGCAGACATACTATCTATCACGAGCCTTGCATGTATGTAGCCAAATTTTCTTTTGACTTGTAACACCTTCTTTACGAGTTCTTCTACATCAAGTGAATACAAGGAATAAGGATCATCTCTATCCCTTAGAAGAGCGTCAATAATTACAAGTGATCCATCTTCCATGAATTTCCTGAAATCCATTGAGAACATTTCAGCCTGCCGAACAATGCTTTCTCTAGTCTCTTCAGTTGTCACAAATATGACTTTCTCATTGTTTTGGAGCCCTGCCCATGTAAAATGAATAGAAAATATCGTTTTTCCACAGCCAGGCTCACCTACAGCTGCGACTAGAAAACCTTTAGGAATTCCTCCTGCTAAAATTTCATCTATTTTTTCGATGCCTGTTGATAGTCTCTCCATAAAAATTTCACGAGAAAATGGTTTGAGTTCTAAAAAAGGTTTTCACCTATATCTAGGCCTAACGCCAAGGAATTTTGGGAGAGTTGATTTAAGCTTTGGATATCCTCTCGTTTCTTCCTCAATTTTCTGTATTAGTTCTTCTACAGTCATTTTTTCTTGTCCCTTACCTCTTATTCTTACGCTCAAAGTGCCTGCCTCCTTCTCCCTCTTTCCAATTACCACAATATATGGTATCCATTTCATTTCGGCTTCCCGGATCTTCTTAGAGAGAGTTTCCTCTCTGTCGTCGATATCAACTCTAATGGAATGAGACTCTAAAATATCTGCGATTTTTTCTGCATCTGACATAAATTCTACAGAAAATGGTATTATCCTTACTTGTATCGGAGCAAGCCATGTGGGTAGCATGGGCGTTTTTCCTTCATTTAGTTGTTTTACAGCAGTGTCAAATACTGCGTAGATGTATCTTTCTATAGAGCCGATTATGGCTGTATGGATTATTACGGGATGGTGTTCTTGGTTCTTCTCATCAACATATTTTATACCGAACCGCTGCGCATTTCCTATGTCTATTTGGAAAGTCCCTATTTCTCTCGGTCTTCTAAGCTCATCTATGATGTTGTACTCGATGTTTATGACCCAGTAGTATTTTCCTTCTGGGACAAAATGGAGAAGCACAGGCTTTCCTTCCTTTTCTACGAGTTTTTTGACGTAGTCTTTATACCGTTCTAGAAAACTTCTTGTTAGGTTGTATATACTTACATAGTCTCTTCCCAGCTTCCTTATCTCTTCATATATCTTATCGTGTATCTTATATGATACCTCTATTGCCTGCTCTAGATCTTTACAGAAAATATGAAAATCTGGCATGTAGAACTTTCTAAGCCTAAAGCATAGGACCAGTTCTCCAGGCTGTTCTAGTCTATAACTATCTGCTACTTCAAATGCACCAAATGGTAGGTTTTTGTAGCTTATCTCCCAGTCTTTTATCATTGCAAATTGTTGATGGCAAGCAGCATATCTCAGGACAATATCCTTGTCGTCAGCTTTAAATTGATACAGTCTGTCTCCAAATAGTTCAGCATGCTGCTTAACGGGTTTGTAATTTAGGTTAAACATGTTTGTACCTTTAACTTTAAATACGGGTATTCCTATGCTTCTGGCACACATCCACGCATATTCTGAGACGGCTTCAATCATTAGAGTGGCTTCAGGACCGTATCTCATATGACCAAGATCACTCATTGGCTCCCATTCGAAACCGAATTTTTTACATATCTCTAGATAAGTTGGTGTTTTGCCTTCCCTTTTTCTTTTAAAAACTTCAGCATCCAACAACGCTATAAAATCTTCAGGTAACTCTTTTCCGTCAAGTTCCTCTATACTCACTACTCTTCCGTCAGGAAACATCACTGCAAAATCATGGTAGCCTTTCTTAACCTCGCCTCCAGGACGTATTGTACGTGAGAGTTCTGACAAAGGATGTCCGTAACAATGGATCTTAAACCTCTTATACCATCCGAAAGGAGCCCTATGAACTTCTATGTTCTCAGAAGAAAGTTTCCTATACAGTTCTTTGAGTGCTTTTATTGCATCTGACGGTTTTGCCAGTTTGTCAGACAGATGAGCATACGGATAGATCAATATTCGTTCAGCTTTAACTTTTTCGAATACGTCGAGAATCTCATTCTTTGCCTGATTTATCACGCTAGGATCTTTAAGATCTCCTTCCTCGACTGTGGTGAAAACCACCAACACATTGTTGAAGCTTCCCTCTTTTTTTACACCGTCAAGTTTCTCGGCTTGATCTATAGCTTTCTGTTTTGCCTCGTATTCGAAGGTTTCGGCATGAATAAGGAGTATTTTCATCGAAACACCTCGACTCTTTTCCTTTTACAATAATTTTCTTAAACTGTATTAAAGATTCTTATTCAAGTCTTTCAAAATCTACACCTAGTTTCCTTAGCTTGTCCTTGATTTTACCGTAGACTTGTTTTTCCATAATATCCGCTTCTTCTTCAATCGATATTTCTTTTCTCTCAGTTTTCGGCGAAACTTTTTGAAGTTTTAGCTTGCATTTACCGTCAGGTAGCAGAGCGTGACGGCTACAACCTGCAAACTGGCATTTGTATCCGATACATTCGTCGCCTATCCATGTGCAAAATGCAATTATCCTTTTTCCACGCCTTCTGTATATTAGAGCGTTTTTGTGACATACAAATGCTTTAAAAGGACACACTGGCGTGCACTCAACGCTATATGATTTCATAATTTCCCCCAGTGCGTGAATATTAGGATTCCAGTGTTTAATCATGTTATCGTTGTTCTAAAAAATCGAAAATTTCATAGTTTTATTATATCTCTAAATCCTCTCTCTTTAAGAAAAGTTTTCACTTCATCCATAGTGGGTGAGGAATGAGCACCTATCTTAGTGGCTTTCAAAGCTCCAACAGCGTTTGCAAAAACTAGGCATTCCCTCCTAGCACCAACTTTTTTCCAGCATAAAAGAAAAGCTGCATCAAATGCATCGCCAGCACCAGTTGTATCGATTGCTTTAATCTTAAAGGCGTCCACTGTTATCTTTTCTCGTGGAAAGGAAGAGCCTTTTTCTCCCATTTTAAGCACTACTAAACCCTTAAACTTTTTCAGTACTTCTTCGCCGCCGAGCGCTTGGTATTCTTTTTCATTTACAAAGAGAACATCGGTGTATTTCAAAGGACCAGAGATGTTTTTTAACCCATGGTAGGCCACGGTCATTCCTGGATCATAACTAGTGGTTAACCCACGTTCTTTTGCTTCATGTAAGATCCACTCGCTGTATTCAGGTTTTGTGCTGCTTAAATGAAGATGATTAACTGATTTTAGAACACCATCAACCTGAAAAACTCCTGGTTTTAGCTCTTTATTTGCTCCTCGGATCGCTAGCATAGCTCTTCGACCCTGCGTGTCTAGAATTATTAGGACTCTTCCAGTAGGCAGGGATAGCCGTTTCACATAGTTAGTGTCCACATCATTTCTCCGTAACTCCTCTATTATACTGTCTCCGTAATGATCCGTACCTACAAGTCCCAAGTAACGTGTATAACATCCTAGTTTCGCAGAAGCTACAGCCACATTAGTAGCAGCACCTCCGAACTTCCAAAAAGATTCTATTACCTCCTGGGCCTCATCTGCTCCCGGTATTTTTTTCACACGATAATATTCATCGATGCTTGCATTGCCTGAGACCGCTAGTCTTAACATCTTTCTTCTCCAACGATAATAATGTATATGGTTGAATACAAAGATTATTTAGGGTTTAGGACTTGGCGGAAAACACTAAATCTCTAGCTGAAATTAAAAGATTTCTTGAAAGAAAACTGGAAGAAATTCGTCGTGAAGAAGAAATCATAACAACGCTGCTAAGGATGGTAGATGAAGCTCTGTCTTCCCAAAGTTTTGTTAAGGCTTCTGAATTACCGAAGAAAAGCATTACATCTGTTGAGTTGGAAAAAATAGAAAACAAGCCGTCAATGACAGTTAAAGAACCCAGTATCTCAAGCACTACGAAAAGTGAAGAATTGAAAGAACCCATTCAAATACTAACAATATCGTCACGTATGGGAGAGCAACTGGCTAGGATGTTTGTATACCATGACAAGATAGTTATAAAATTCACAAAAACATTTCATATAACTACACAACCATTCCAGGCTTTCTTTGTAAAAAAGGTTCTAGAGGGCTTCAAAAGAAAAGACGAAGATCTTGTTGCACAAGGCATCAAAATGCCCGGGGAAACATTTGATTATCAAATTGTAGATGAAAACGGTGTCCTAAAAGAGGTTATTATTAAAAATTATGGTTCAAAAGATAATATAACCGAAATTAAAAACACTCTTAGGTGGACACTAAATAAAATGTTACAAAGAGAAAACGCATAACTACGTTTCTACCGTTTTTCGCTGACTCTGGTACATCTCTATAAGCTCTTCTTCTGTAGTAGCTTGTTCGGGTTTCTTGTCAAAGCGGTATCTGCCTGTAAATCTTGGAAACCTTATTGCTAATCCCACTCCTTCTTCGATCTTATTTAGAGCACATGTGTGTAACGGACTAAGAGTTATTTCTGCTCCTATTATTTCTAGAACAACTGCTGGAACAAACCATATATCCGCCTCAATTTTGGACACTACACGTGGGTGTTTATGTGGTATTTTATATGGTTCTAATAGTTCGGGAAGCTTCGCTAGATCTTCGTCTGTGAACCCGCTTCCCACCTTACATACTGTTTTGAAAACATCTTCCTTTGGCGAGTATGCGGCCATAAGTAATGCACCATATGTTCCAGCTCTTTTTCCCCTACCATAGAACGCTCCTACAACAACAAGGTCTACAGTATCCGTCATTTCCATTCTATAATCTCTCTTAAATTTGATCCAAAGCCATCCTCTCGCACCCATCTGGTATATACTATCTCCTGCTATAGACTTGCACATAATGCCCTCACAGCCTTCGCTTATCGCCTGTTCAAAGAATATCATCAACTCTTTAGGATCTTCAATCAGCTTCGATGTTGCCAGCTTGATATTTTCATCTTCTTCAACTATTTCCTGCAAGTGTTTCTTTCTTTCCAGCAGAGGAAGTTCGATCAGTTCTTGTCCTTCACGATAAATTATATCAAAAAGGTATACTCTAACAGGGTAATCTTCCATTGCTTTATGTATATCATACTTTCTTCTCCTATGCATGAGTTCCTGGAAAGGCAGCATATCTCCAGTGTTGGGATCTATAGCTACTATTTCTCCCTCAACAATGAATTCATCCGATTTAAGCCTCCTCATATATTCTACAACGTCGGGATAGTGGTGTGTAATGCTTTCTAGACGCCTGCTAAAAAGCCATATTTTGGTGCCTTTTCTATGAGCTTGTACTCTTTCTCCATCATACTTATATTCTGCAAGACATTTTCCACCTAGTTTGCCAAGGATCTCTTTTGGGTCACTTAATCTTTCAGCTAACATAGGTAGTACTGGGATCCCAACCTGTATCTTGATATTCTTAATCGCATCTATACCTTTTGTAGCAAGCTCGACCGCTATGAAACCAAGGTCCGGGTGTTTAGTATATGCTTTTTCAAGGATTTGGCGTGCAGCTTTTTTTCCTGTGAACGCTATAGCCAATGCATCCAGTATAGTCATGTCTGCTATACCGAGTCTTAATCTCCCGGTGACGGTTCTAACTAGATATTTTGCTTCTATTGGTTCCGCATCCTTTAGGAGCGAAACCAGAGTGTTTATCTTTGTTTCTTGTGATCCCTCGCCAGTTGCTAAAGCGATTTTCATCAACGCATTGTAAACCCTTGACACTGTAAGCGGTGTTTTAACAGCTTCAGCGCCACCTATAAAAGTTAGGATTCCGCTACTCTTTTTTTGTGCAAGTATTTGAGCTACTAGTCCTGGATCACCATATTTTTTGTAAAGTTCTTCTACATCCTTTATAGTAGTGCCTGTAGCCTTAGCCAAAGCTCTTAGCGTTAGTTTTTCTGCAACTCCTAGCTCGATTCCTTCATAGTCAGGTCTTAGCTTTCCCTGAGTTAAGTAAATCACTTTGTCTAAAACTTCTACAGGAGTTCTCTTAAATAACGCGACTAAGTAATCGGTCATAGCTATACGACTGGATGTCTGCTCGATTTTTTCATATGTTTCGACAAGTATTTTATATAGAAGATCTCCTTTCTGCATCTCCACCATATATAATATCTGATGAGGTTTACTTATTACTCACCGTTAAAACAAGATTATGTTATCTTCGGCCTCTACCGCATGGAGGGTTATATGGATCTTCGACTTTGATATGGTAGAGAGTACATCTCTTTCTCTCTTCGTTGTAGAATATACATGTGAAACATGTGTTTTTGAGATCTCTTGTAGCGGTTAATGGCTGTGCTGGTTTGGCTGGCTCCAAACGTTCTTCCTTTTCTTCTTTCTTTAACTCTTCTCTTGGTGGGGTTTCTGGTGCTGCTGGTGGACTTATGCCTGGTTGAGGATATGATGGTTCTATTTTAGTCTCGGGTTCTTTTATTCTAATATCTTGTTCTTGTGTTTCGATTGGCTCGGGTAATTCAACTGGCTGTATTTCTATGGGCTTTATTTCTTCTGGCTGTTCTTGTCTGAATACTTCCTCTTTATAAGCTGTTGGAGGAGGAACTTCCCTTGCCGATATTTTCTCGTTTTTCAAGCGCTGCTCTTGTATTTGAACTGGCTCGGTGTGTATGGGCTCTATCTCAACTGGCTTTACCATATCTTCTTCAATGATTTTAGGCTTATCCGGTGTAATTGGCGGTTGTTCGCTTATCGGCGGCGGAATTATCTCTTCGCCTAGAATGAGCATATGAAGTTCTTCAGGGGTCGGGTATTTTCCTTCAATAACTTTTTTTCCATCCACTATTATCGTAGGTATAGATTTTATATCATATTTTCTGAATTCGAGGGTATATATTCCGCCAAATAGTTCTTCAAGCTGTGCTAAGAAAGCTTCAAATTCGCTAGGATCTTTTATTCGTAAGGCTTTGACTTTGAGTTTAGGTCTTTGTTCCTTAGGTAGGGATTTTATTAGCGTAACAAGTTGGTTAAACAGTTCTTTGGATGCTGGATCTCTTCCAATGTATACTCTGATCTCTTTAGGCACGTTTTTCCCCTTAAAATACCTCTCTACTAAAATTATGTAGGAAAGATATATATTACCTTAATCTCTATATTTTTCTCTTTAGGTTGTTTTTAACCTATCCAAAGCTCTCTTTCTATAACATCTCCGTTCGGTTTTACTTCAACAAATATTTGAGCCTGGAAAATATAGACATTAACTTTTCCTTCACGCCATGCATTCTCTCGGATTCCTGCCTTCAAGCATGCATGGTTTAAGAACTCCTCAGGGTTCCATCCATATTCAACAGCGACCTGTGGTAAAAGTAAACCCTTTGCTATACCAGATTCTATAATGATACCATCCCTACCTATTTTTATTTGATCTAGCAACTCTTCAGGGTTATTGTATTCTATCTTCTTGGGTGGTGTTAAAACGCTTACCTCGAATATTACTTCGTTTAATTCTTTGAAACCTAGTGGAGGAAATCGTGGATCCTCGGTCGCGGCGGCTATTGCTGCTCTAATAGTAGCTTCCACAAGTGGTAATATTGGTTCGGGGTATCCTATACATCCTCTAAGCTCTTTAGCAGCTTTCCTAAGTATAGGATCTAGATAAAGCTTTTCTATCGTTACGAATACACCAGCTTCTTTTTTGAGTTTTTCAGGTGTGTCCTCGGGCGGATCGATTATAACAGCCTTTGATAGATATTCTTCCACAGCTTTTCTAGCGAGTTTTACAAGGAATTTTCCCTCTTCAACAGATAGTTTTTCCATAAATTATCCTCCTCACTTTATCAATGGTTTTCTCCATTTCTTTAATATGAGTTCCTAGCCAATAAATATGACCACATTGTTCGCATACGTAAAATTTTGTATATATCTCAAGCACTTTTGGAGGAACCTTACCTTGTAGCTTTTCTTTTGAAACTGTCTTCAACCTCCCACCACATAGCGGACAAAGTGTTTTATTTAGATCTATTTTTGGCTCGATGCCAAGTTTCTCGCATATATAAGCTAGTACATATTCAAACCTTCCTTGTGGAACTAAGATTACTGGCATGCCGCTTTTTTCTAGCGATTTCGCCAAATTTTTGTCTCTCGTAATTAGTAGAGATTTCCTAGTTTTTACTAGATTTTTTATTTCTTCGTCACTATTTTCTTTCAGGTAAATAGTTTTTATTCCTAGAATACGTAACCATCTTGAAAGTCTACCTAACATCCCGTCAATTAAAAGATATTCATATTCCTTTTGTGAAAATTTCTTTGATTGTTTCATACATCGATACCTCGTCTATAAAATATTCTTTCTTTCCAGAGACAACATATATTGAGTAAGAGTATCGTTTTAAACAATCAATAACTTCATTATAAGTAGTCGATTTTTGAAGAGAAAATAAAGGAGATTTTATGTCAAAGACATATAGATCATCTATATTCTTCCTATAATGTACATATAAATTTAAGATATCTACAGCAGATATTATTCTCGTTATTTTGCCTCTCCTGCAAATAGGTGCAAAATTTGAGCGGTTTTCTAACAAAGTTGTTATGATCCTCGTGATTTTAGTGTTATATTGAAAACATTGTCGCGCATGATGTAATACTTTATCAAAAATGTATAAAAATTTCTCTTGAAAGAGATTTTCTACTAAATATATGAAAAGAGAACGAGGAGTAATCGCATAATATCTTGATTTATATAAAAATACGATAAAAAACTTGTTTCTTTGAGCAAATATTTTAATAACATTTTTTATACCCGGATTCTTTGAAAAGATACTTATCTCATCGTCCGGGTAATCATCTCGATTAATTAGGTATTTCAAAAGATAATATGTAGGAATAAGGATAGGTTTGTTTAATTCTTTTAAATTTATAATAAGTGGATAACGATCTACAACAAAACTATATAAATCCGCTATATTTTCGAATTCAGGTATTTCCTCAAAATATTTACTTCTTCTCATTATTTACCACTTCTCTATAAATGTAAAAACCTCCACTAGGTAACATTTTTTCAATTAAATCTTTATCAACGCTGATTCCACATTTTTCTTTAAGAAATCTCTGGACTTTTCTTACAGCAAGCTTACGGTCTATTCTTCCTGGCTGCAATATAAGATAACATTGCAAAGAGTTTTCTGCGGCTAATTCGGGAACAATAACGACTTCATCATTTTCTGTAACACCAATAGCAAGCGACAATTTTACTCCTCGAATATAGTTCCTCTTTCCATATATCATGAAACTACCTTTACCCAGATACTCTCCGCTAGGTGCTTTTTTGGATACCTGGTTTCCATAGACCCAATATACATCTACACTATACAGGCCTACTTTCCATGCATTTGAAAACGAAGCTGCAAATTGTGCTGCTTCATGTATTTCTCTTTCGTTTGGGTGATTTTTTTCTATTCTCATTATTGTTGCCGGAGCTCCATGTATGTCAGCATGTAAGAATATATCGTTTGGCCTTAGATACCTTCTCACCAGCAGTTCGTTTTGACCTGCACTTTTGCCTGCGATTACAAGTATTTTATTTGTTGATGTGAAAAAGAAGCGAAAGTCTTCGTACCATCTTTTTTCTTTTTTGACATATCTGCCAATTTCCTGCTTCTTTGTTTTTTCTTTTTTTATCTTTTCAGCCCTTTTTAACTTATCTTTTATGGTTTTAATTTTATTGTGCAGTTCTTCAATGTTCTTATAGACACTCTTATCTAATTTAATTTCTATATCTTCCTCATTGACTTTTAGGTGTAATATCTTCTTTTCATGGTCTATAGATGATATATTAGGATATTTTTTCTTTAGAATTTCTTCTATTTTTTCCCAGTTAACTTTTTGTTCTCTTAATGTATTATAATCATTTATAATGCTCTCGACAAGATAAACGTTATTTTTCAAAAAATTAATACTTTTTTGATATTTCTCTATCAAACTTGTGAAACGAAATACTGCCTTATCAACCTCGTGTTCTACTCCTTTTTCCGCCTTCTGTGACGCCTCTATATGGTTATAAATCTTTTTTAACAAAAATCTCGTTAACTCGTCACTGTAGTTTACCTCCTTTATTTTATATTGTGACAAATGTTGAGGGAAGAAGGGGAGAATATTGATCGGTTCATTGATATTTTTGTCATAGACTTTGTATCCAGTAGGTTTTTTTAATGACTCTAATACTATATATCTAATTTGTCTGATTAGTTGAAGGATTTCATCGATAGAGTATTTTTTAGCCTTCCATTCCGGATTTAATCCTAGACGATAGAGTGCCTCGTATATAAATGGTCCAGGTATTGACGTAAGAATAGATAGAGTTGCAACTATCGTTCTTTTGGAGCTAAGTATTCTTTCTAGAAGAAAATCCAGGTTCTGCATTTCAAAAAGATCGCCCTGTTTTGGTGGGGGTTTATATGTTTCTCCCCTTTCTATTGTTCGGTCGCGCATTTTTTTGTAAAAGAGTGCATATCTGATGATCGAATCTTTGTCTAGGATAATTATGTTTCCTTCTCTTACCCATTCTAAAATAAGGACGTAGTCTTCTATGTCTAATCTCAGTACGCGGTCGTTGTTTATAACTGAAATGTTTTTTAGTTTTTTATCTCTAAGATACCTTCTGAGAGGTTCTGTCGGCTGAAATAGATTTCTAATGGGAGGTTCATTGTATGTGACTAGTGGTCCAAATTTGGGGTTAAAGACAAGCCATATTGTTTTTTTGTTTCTCCTTATTCTAAAAAAGAATGTTCGCTCTCCTACTTGGTAAATGTTTACTATTTTTCCGCTTTCAAGTTCTCTTAGCCTATTCCATGTTTTATAGAGATCTATAATAGTGATGGACCGCCCGCTCTTAGATGACATTCTATAACACCTAGTCTAAATCATAATAGAAAATTTTTGTGAAAGAGGATAAATCATTGACACAATGATCCTATTTTCATTTCTCTCAGTTACCACTCTATGAGTGAAATAATTAGAAAACATTTTTTCTCCGAATATCTGTCTTCCTCGATAGTTTATAGTTATAAACATTTTATCTTCTCTTGTTTTTTTAAGACATGTCGACAAAATCGTAGCTACATATCCCCATCGTTTCCTGTAAGGAAGCTCTACATCAAAGAACATTCTTGGCACATTATCTAGTATCATAACATCATATGTGCCATTCATAATTAATTCTAAAAGCTTCTGAGCATTGATACCTATTGCCATGTTAAAGTTGACTGTCAAAACACGTTGATCTGGAAATATATTACGATTCGATACATTAACGTATGATATCCTATAGCCCTCGTTTAGAGCTTTTTCAACTATCTTTTTTACCAATAATCTTCTTCCTGAACCTTGTGTACCTGAAATTTCTAGAGTGAAGGCTCTTGTCCACAGATACTTAAAGAATTCGTCAATAGACATCAAGAACTCCCTCCTCACTTATATTAAAAACAACGCTTTGTCCGATTTTTTCTCCGTCAATCCTTTCAGCTTCGCGCATCTCACCTCTCCTACTCAAAAAGACACTTTTTTCTGCATAAGAATCAAAGGCTGGACCACCTGCTGGTATCAATTTATTCTTTAATTGAACAACTTGACGAGTCGAGACAATGGCTACGCCAAGTCTAGATAATACTTTTAAACTTTTTACTATTTTATGGTATATTTCTGCACGTTCACTACTGCTTAGAAACTCTTTCCTAGGTAAATTCGTCAATTCGTCAATAATAATAAGTCCTATTTCCTTAAGTAGACCAACATTAATTGAGTGTTGAAGCAAAGATATTAAGTGGTCGCTGTTGTATGCTCTTGCGTATATTATGTTTTCTAGTGTTTTTTCTGGGT
>CAZJJA010000007.1:0-29014 GCA_964546235.1 uncultured Thermofilaceae archaeon
ATGCATATAGGCTATGCTGACGTTAGGGAAAACACCACTAATGTGCTGATGTACATATGTCCTTACCTTTAGCTCTTCTACCGCGTTGGGACCTTCTTCTATAGCCTTAAATGCTTGTTCTCTCCTATTCTCAGCAATGCATGCCGCTACACATGCTCCACATCCTACACATTTCCTTAGATCTATTACCATTCCATACCTTACCATCCCATCTCACCCCTACGCCTTCTCAACTCTCACAATAACCTCTTCTGCCATTACTCCTCCAGCTACAGGATCAGCTTTTATGTCAGTAAGGAAGTGATAGATAACGCCTCCCTTCACGAACCTCAGATTATCGCTCCTCTGTCCGAAGTCGCTTGCAACCCATATCGTGTCTTCTCTAACAAGATCTGTAACAAAGGCTATGCCTTCCGTGCTCCGCCCTGTCTCGACGTTCGTTAGCTTAATCTTATCTCCAGTTTTTATTCCAAGCCTCTGTGCTGCATTCCTGTTAATCCATACCATGAACTTGTAGCTAGGTGTAAGCTTCATCAGTATACCGTTATCGGCCGTTGCTGTGTGGGTCATTGTTGGTATCCTTCCATAGACAAGATAGAACGTGCTTGTACCGTCCGCCTTTCCATATACTTGTGGTGGTGCCCAGTCTACTATTGGGTCCCAGAGTGAATTCTTGCCTTTATTGCCAGTTATCTTGAACATCATGAAGCTAAATATCTCTATTCTTCCAGTTGGCGTGGCAAGCCTTCCTTCTTCTAGAAGCTTAAGAGCCTCCTTTCTAAGCTTGTCTTCTGGCATCTTGACATAATACCCGTTCTTTTCTAGTTCCTCTATCGGCACTCCTTTACTTGCCGCCATAACCTTCCTTATTCCCGCAATTCCTTCCTTCTCATACATCTTCTTGAATTTGGCCGCTGTAGCGTCAGGATCACTCGCTCCTAATACAACTGCTAGGCTATGGAAATACTTTTCATAATATTCTTCGCCTAGACGCTTCGCTAACTCGATGAATATTTCTATCACATGCTTTGTGTCATAAACAGGGTCTATCGCCTTCTTTCTTGTCTGGAAACCAAACGCGGGTGCATAAGTTATCGGAAACAGGGGATCATCCTTTTCAAGGTAAGTAGACTCAGGCAAGATAATGTCTGCATAAGACGCGGTGTCTGTTGGAAGTATGTCAACGGCTATTACTTTCTCTAGTTTCTTGAAGGCCTCTCTCCACTTGTGAGCTCCAGCACCCGTTAGAAGGAAGTTTGTTGACAGCAAGAACACAGTCTTAATTGGATATGGTTCTCCCTTCACTATAGCATCATAATAGCCCTGGAATGTAAAGCCTGTAAAAGCTAGGGCTACACCGTTCTTTTCACCCCACTGCCTGAGCACGCTTTTAGGCGAAGCCATCGGGACTGATGGTTTAATGGTATCTAAGTATCCTAGCCCGGTCATAAGAATGCCATCCTTTATCAAACCACCAACCAGCGCGTTGAGTATAGCAGCTGCTCTCCATGTCATTACACTGTTGATATGTTTTGGATCATGCCATCCAGTATCCACAGCCGCAGGCCTTGTTTTACCGAACTCTATGCCAATCTTTCTTATTAGATCCGCAGATACACCTGTAATCTTCTCTGCCCACTCCGGCGTATACCCTGACACCTTTTCTTTTAATACTTGAAACACAGGTTTTACCTTTGTACCTTCAACCACGAATTCTCCCTCAAGCGCTGGAAGAATCGCTTCCTCATGTCTTACGGCCTTGTTTTGTGCTAGATCCCATACGAGATACTTCTTCTTTCCACTTTCTTCTGTAACCTTGAAGGGTTTTCCATCTTCCGTCAACAGCATGGGTGCGTTTGTATATTTTCTCAAGAACTCGGCATCGTATAGCTTCTCATTGATAACTACGTTAATTAGTGCCAAGAGAAAAGCTAGGTCTGTTCCTGCTCTTATGGGTACCCATATGTCCGCTTTTGTAGCTGTTTCGCTAAACCTTGGGTCCACTACGACGAGCTTAAAGTTACCTAGGTTTCTGCCTACTCTTGTTCCGTGAACAACGCTTATGCTCCCAACGTTGTTTCTCTTCATTACAATGAGATACTTCACGTTGTTATAGTCTGTAATAATTTCGGGGTGTGATCCTATTCCTAGAGCAGACTTCCATCCAACCGTCTTCGGGAAGAAACATGCAGCTGCTGGTATACCGACTCCGTTAGGAGATCCTATGGTCTTCAGGAAAGCCTTCATGAAAGGTTTATAATATTTGCAGACAAGCCATCCTCCAATAAAACCTACTTCGTGTGCTCTGCCTTCATCTATGAGCTTCTCTAGGTGTTTTGCTATTACATCTAAAGCCTCATCCCATGAAGCGCTTCTAAACCCCTCCCATGTTCCTCTTTTGGTTGGATCATCGCGTATCAATGGTGTCTTAATTCTGTCAGGATTATATAGCCTAAAGACGCCTGCCTGACCCCTTGCGCATATTTTTCCCAGATTAGTGGGATGACCTTTCGTTCCCTCTATCTTCTCTACTTTTCCGTTCTTTACTCTTACTGTTATATGACAAGCTGCTGGACACATAGCACATATGCTTGGAACAAATCGGGTTTCAGCCTGTGCTATCTCTTTAGTGACTTGTTCTTTTGGTGTTAATGTTCTAAGAACTGGTTGAGATAACGCGGTCGCTGCTACAACTACTCCAGACAGCTTTAAGAATTCCCTTCTGTTCAATTCCAAGGCTTTTGTCACCTAGCTTTGTTTTCCGTTATATATTCTTAATATTACACAATATATTTCTGTATATATCAAGTTTTATACGTATAAAATTCGATATTTATGGAAACACATATCGGTCTACAAAACTATATAATTAACTTGATAAATATAGTGAAAAAGAATTAACATTTCTTAATTATAGTACCTGATAAACTATTAACAACGCTCTCCAAATTGTCAAGCAAACCTATTACAGCAGTTCTTCCCGTAATCATCACAAATCTTGCCGCAGCTTCAACCTTTGGTCCCATGCTACCTGGAGGAAAATAGCCTTCCTCGACGAGTTTTATGGCATCCGATGCACATATTCCATCTAATAGTCTAGCTGTGGGTTTTCCATAATCGAGATAAACTCCCTCTACATCGGTCACAATTATAAACTTTTCAGCCCCGATTTCTGATGCCAAAAGAGACGATGCTAAATCTTTGTCTATGACCGCATCAACACCTCTGTACCCATTTTTTTCTTCAATTACAGGAATGCCGCCTCCTCCTACAGCAACTACAATTCTTTCTACACTTAATGTCTCTTTAATGATACCGAGTTCCAAAATTTTTTGAGGACGAGGAGAGGGGACAACTCTTCTCCAGCCCTTGCCTTCTACATAAACCATTTTCCACCCTTTGTCTTTTTCAAATTTTCTGGCTTCCTTTTCAGTATAATATGGTCCTATTGGCTTGCTAGGGTTCTTGAAGGCTGGATCATTTTTATCTACTAGGACGCGTGTCGTAATTACCACAGTTTCTAAGTTTTTTTCAACAAAAGAAAACGCTTGCTGGATCATGTATCCGATCAAACTCTGAGTCATCGCCACACAAGCGTGAAGAGGCATTGATGGCAAATCAGAAATGGACTCTTGCTGAAGGTACAGCATTCCCACCTGAGGGCCATTTCCGTGCGTTAAAATAATACTGTAGTCTTTAGATAACCTAGCAATAGTGGGCGCTATCTTTTTAAGGTTTTCAACTTGTTCTTCAAATGTCCCCCTTTGACCTCTCTTTATAAGAGCATTACCTCCTAAGGCGATAACCAAAATTTTCTTTTGTCTAAAAATTGACATAATATCCCCTTTCAGCCCGACAAAAGTTAAAGATTTATTTCTCCAATATCTTTTATCGTCTCTAGAAGACGCTTCTTTATATTTTTGTAAAGTCTAAGAAGCTTTATTCCTTCATTTGTGAGAAAAGTCTCCCCTCCTCTCTTTCCACCTCTTTCTGTTTCTATCAATTTTATACCTAGGATTTTTTCTCTTTTTTTAATATAGTTCCAAGCAAAAGTGTAAGAGACGCCCATTTCTCTAGCAGCATGCGATAGAGATTTGTATTTATTTATGAGTTCTAGCAGTCGGGCTCCGCCTTCCCCGAGAACAGGCTGTCCATCCTTTTCCAACCAAATTTTGATACCTATTTTAATGGAACTTTCTTTTTCCATTAAATATCGTTTTATATCAATTAATTGGTGATTTATTAATAATGGCTCCTTTTAGCCGCCAGCTATTGGCGGAAAGATTGCTATAACGTCTCCGTCCTTTAATTTGAGATCCTTTATGAATTGTATATGTCTTCCGTTAATCATAATAATACGATCATTTCTAACTTGTCCATTTTGGTACACCTCATTTATGAAATCTTCTCCAATTTTCTTTGCTGCTTCTTCAACAGCGTTTCTTAGAGTACCATCACATTCTACTTCAAGCTCTTTTACCTTATACTTGTCTCTCAGTGTTGCAAATAGCCTAAAAGTTACCTTCGGCATAATTCATCATTACATAATTATACTGTTCAAAATTCAAAAAAAATTTATTTAATATTTTGTCTACTAAGGCTCTATGCCTAGTTCTTTTAGCTTTTCTTTAGTCGGAACTCCGTTAACCCAACCTCTCAGTTCATAATATTCCTTAAGCATCCTGTCTAGCTCAACTACCTGTCCCTTAACGGGTCCTTCTGGCATCGGCTCATGTGTTAATCTTCTAGGCAAAGTATCGTCTTTAGCACTGAAACCGTATAATGACATCATATATCTTTCAAGGTTGTATATTCTTTCTCCTATCGTCATTACATCTTGTTCGGTGAAGTTGAAACCTGCAATTTTGTTAAAGAGTTCTGCATAATCCTTAGCTCCTAGCTCGAATGTCACGAATAGACAGTTTACTGCAGAATTCACAACGCTTGTAAAGTCTTGGAAAATCTTGACCCATTTGGCTTTGCCCTCTGGAGTTAGTGGGTCTATTTTTTCTGGCAAGCCTAGTATCTCTGGAGATATTGTGTATCCAGTTACGTGGCATCCTCCCCTGTTTGCTGTGGCGTAGTTTAGTCCTATACCTTTAGCTCCTCTGGGGTCATATGCTGGCATTTCGAGACCTTTCACACTCATTGAGAGTTCTGGTGCTCCATACATTTCTGCTAGTCTTTTACTTCCCAGAGCTAGCATTCTTCCGAAGCCGGACTTGTACGCTGTTCTCCATACCATTTCAACAAGTGCCGCTGGGTTTCCGAACTTAAGGTCTATTCCCTGTAGATCCTCATCCGGTATATAGCCTTTCTCGTATAGCTCCATTGCTGTTGCTATAGTAGAGCCCATGCTTATTGTATCAAGTCCTAGTTCGTCACAATAATGGTTTGCCTTAATTATTGCCTCAAGATCTGTTACGCCCGTATCATTACCAAGCGCCCAGATGGACTCGTACTCTGGTCCTTCACTGTAAAGTATCTGGTAGGGACCAAACTGTACTCGTACCACTCTTCCACAGCCTATCTGACATCCCCAGCATGGACGCCTCTTTATAAGGTATTTCTCTGCAAGTGTCTCGCCGCTTATCTTATCTGCATCAGGGTTGTATCCGTACTGCCAGTTCTTATAGGGAAGCATTCCAGCCTGGTTTATTATGTTAACGAGTATCGCTGTACCATATTTTGGAAGTCCCTCGCCAGTTACTGGATTCTTTTTCATTCGCTCGATAAGTTTCCCTGCAAGCTCCTTAAAGCCTTCTGGATCAGCTATTTCAAGATGTTTGTCACCTGCAACAACGATCGCTTTTAGCTTCTTAGATCCCATTATTGCTCCCACTCCTGTTCTTCCGGCCGCTCTGTGTTCATCATTCATTATATTCGCAAATAGAACGAGATTTTCTCCAGCTGGTCCTATGCACGCTACGCTCACGTTTTTGGCATTTACCCTTTCTTTGAGTATCCTTGTTGTGTCAAAAACTGTTTTTCCCCATACATCGGAGGCGTCCTTAATCTCTACATGTCCGTTCACTATTTCAATATACACAGGTTTTTCTGAGGCTCCTTCAATCACGATCAAATCGTAGCCAGCAAATTTCATATAAGGTCCAAATTCTCCTCCACTGTTTGCGCTAGCAATAGATCCTGTTAGTGGCGAACGTAGCGCCATTACGTGATATCTTCCAGGGCTAGGTGCTCCCGCGATTCCCGTGATAGGGCCTGTTGCAAATACGAGTACGTTTTCTGGTCCCAATGGATCAATATCTTGAGGTGCTATGCCCCTTTTCATATAGTGTTTCAGATATCTATAATAGAGAAGATAGAGAGCGTAACCCTTTCCTCCTATATATTTTTCAGCTACTTTGGGATCAATAGGTTCTTCTCGGATTGTTTTGTCTGTTAGATTTACGAAGAGAATTTTACCCGCATATCCTTTCATGTTATCATCCCTTTTTATTATAATTACTTAATGCTAATAAAAAATGGTTTCGTTATTCACGGATAAAAATATCGAGTAATGTATAAAGTTTAAACAGAACTATAAACACTATATATTGCTTGAGAAAAAACATATATTTGCTAGCTTTTCCTACACTTGAAATGACGATAGACCCTATACTTTCGAAATTAGTTAACACTCCGGCTCCCTCGGGACGCGAAAACCGTGTTAGAGAAATAATATCTGAGAGGCTGATGGATTTAGGGTATGAACCCTTATCCGACTCCATTGGTAATCTATATGTTGTTATAGGAGAAGGGAGGCCACTTATACTGCTTGCCGCTCACATGGATGAAGTAGGATTTATGGTAAAATATGTAGACGAAAAGGGATTTCTTAGAATAACCTTTTTAGGCGGACTGAATGCCGAGAGATTGCCTGGAAGCGAAATAATAGTGTTAGGAAATGAGAGAGACTATTATGGCATAATAGGTTCAATACCTCCACATCTTTCACGTGACGAAAAGAAATCAGAGATAACAGTTGACGACCTGTTCATCGATGTTGGAGCATCTTCTAGAGAGCAGGTTTTTGAAATGGGTATAGAGCCAGGAACTACAGCTACTTTTATAGGAAACTTCAAGGATTGGGGTGAATTTGTTTCAGGAAAAGCGTTTGACGATAGAATAGGATGTTATGTATTGTTGAAAGCGCTTGAAGACTTTGAGCCACCCGAAACGGGCAGCATTGTTGTCGCGTTTACTGTTCAGGAAGAAGTTGGCTTACGTGGTGCATCAGTGCTAGCACACTCGTTACAGCCAAACTTTGCCATATCTGTTGAAGGTACAATAGCAAATGATACTCCTGGTAACGATGAAAGTCGGATTGTAACTAGGATAGGTGAAGGTCCTGCTATTAGGGTCATGGATAAAACGATATTGGCCTCAGAGAGACTTATAAAACATGTACGAAAAACAGCTGAAGATAATAACATTCCTTACCAGCTACAGCTTTCTCCATACAGTGGGACAGATGCTGGCAGGTTTATATTGACTGGTGCTGAGGTGACTAGTATCTCTGTGCCTGTAAGGTATATTCATTCTCCCGTGGCTTTGGCGAAGAAAGACGACATAGACTTCACAATCCAGCTTTTACGAAAACTTCTGGAAGATCCATTTCCTGGATCTTGAGGCTAGGTTTTCATGTTTTCAAGCCATAGTGTGATATTTGATGTCGATGTTCCGCGTCTTATAAAAATACCAAGGAATTTATGTGAAAGACACCTATTTGTGAAAGGAGCATTTGAAAGTGTATGGATGATTTTTGGTAAATCTATTAGAGATGAAATATATGTAGAAGAATTGATTTTGCTGAAAAAAAGCCTTGTAAGTAGATATTTTTTCAGAATTGATCCGATTGAATGGATGGAAAATATTTTGGATCGCCAAAAGAAGGGGTTATCTTATATAGGCATGGCGCATTCGCATTTATCGAGGACAATAAAGCCTTCACCATTAGATATTCGTTTTATGATGGAATGCCCAGGAGAAGTATGGCTTATAGTTTCTATACCTTTGAGAAAAATTACAGCATGGACTTGGAGTAGAGGAGATATAATAAATATTAAAGTAAAATGTATATAAAATTCGATATCTTAACCTACTACTCTTTTTATAGCATCTTATTACAGATTTCTTCTGCCACCCGATATTCCTCGAAAGTATTTATGTTAAATGTCTCTATTTTAGGTTCTTTGAAAACTTCATTTACAGGTACTTTTATTACATTTAGGTAATCTAATGGCGCTCTGGCACGAAAATTTCCTTCTCTAAGTGCTTTTTCTAAAGCCTCCTTAAGCATACAAGAATTGTAGACAGATACTAGTGGTTCTATATAGCCGTTCGGCCATACGGGTACTGCACCATCATACTTCTCCAGGTATTTTAGTAATTTCACGTAAGCATGGTATGTTAGAAACGGAGTGTCTGCTGGAGAAAACATTATTATCCCAGATGAAATGTGTTTTGAAGCTGTATACATTCCAGTGACAGGAGATCTTTCTTTGTGAAGATCAATCAATACTTCAAACTTTAACTTATCTTTTAGAGGAGAAAGAAGCTTTAGTTGTTCTAACGTGTGTACAACAATATAGATTTTCTCGGCTATATCACCAATATTGCCGATTATAATTTCTATCAATGTTTTCCCGCAAATTTTTAAAAGAGGTTTATAAATTCCTCTCATTCTAGATGCTTTTCCTCCGGCTAGCACTGCAAGGTAAACGCTGATATGCATCGCCATAAGATTTCTTTAGATTAATCTTTCTTAAAAATAATTAAGATTCCGTCGACTCGGTACGTTTCTTTTTAAATTCTAGCTTGAAAGTCAACAGTGTCTCTGAAGAGTATATTTTTGAAGCGACGTACATTAGCGCTATGCCTGCGACTAGATTATATACAAGTGCTAGAGTTAGCATTCCATAGTTATTCATTATCATGTATCTTCCTGCAAGAACTGTATGTGAGTAGGGGATAAGCAGTAATATGATCTTGAAGGTTAATGGAAGAGCCTCTATGTCTGATAGCATCAGAAATACTGCTGGAATTATGAATATCGGTATTAGTATTCCCGTTATACTACTCGCGCTCTTTGTGTCGCTTGAAAGAGTGCCTATGACTACGCCGAGTGAGAGTATGAAAATGAGGGAAGCGATAATTACTCCTAGATAGAGTATTATTGAAGGACTTGTTGGGAAGAGACCCGCTTTTCTTAGTTCTCCGAATATGTCGACACTATAAGATGGTGTTGTCGTAGGCGTCTCGGGAACATATTGTTCTATCGAGAGTATGCTGCCGAAATATATTGTGAATCCTATGAATGTTGCAATCCCTTCTATGAGAGCAATTATTATTGATGCTATCAATTTACCTGAGAGTATGGTAAAGCTACTTATAGGTTGTGTTAACAATATCTCGAGAGTTTTGTACTCTTTTTCGGATGCTATCGATATGACTGATGTCTGTAGGACCATTATTGTAACCATAAAGACAGCCCATGTTAGAACGTTAGCTGGACCCATGAGTATTCCCATGAATGTGCTCGGGGAGATATTCAACAGCTTGTTTTTGTATATCGTGTATTCGTCAAGCTTTATTTCTTGTTTGATATGAAAGAGTTCTAAGAACATGTCATCTGCGGCTTTCTTGAGAACACCGCTGATCACCGTCTCTTTGGCTGTTGAGGCTATGCCCGTTGTGTTGAAAACATAGTATACCTTTAGATATAGTACCCCCTCGTTTCTCAATTTCTCATCGAATCCCTTCTCTATAACGACTATTGCCGATGCGGTTTTGTTGTCCTGTGTTATTTCAGCATATTTTGATAACACTTGAACATAGAGATTGGAGGTATCGGTAAAGTCTTTATCAATGACGCTTATGATGGGTTTAGCAGAGACTCCCTTGAAGCTTTCGGTGAACATTGCCCCAAGTAATGGAAAGATCATTATTGTCATTAGAACGCCGAAGACGAATTTGGGGTCACGTACCAGGTCTAAAACCTCTTTCCATACGATGACTCCTAGCTTAGTCATATTCCTATCACCTTTAGAAAGACTTCTTCAAGGTTCGATGCATTATATCTGCTTTTCAACTCCTGAGGCTCTCCTTCAGCGATTATTCTTCCTTTGTGGATTATTGCAACTCTATCGCAGAGATATTCTACCTCGAGCATGTTATGGCTCGAAACCAGGGCTGTCGCGTCGTTTTCTCTGATGTATTTCTTTATTATACGCCTAACTCTGTTCGCATTTATCACATCTAGGCCAGAAGTCGGCTCATCTAGTATGGCTAGCTTTGGTCTCCTCATTAAGGTCACTGCTAAAAGTAGCCTGCGTAACATTCCCTTGCTGTAAGTTGATATCTTATCGTCAAGTCTTTCTCCAAGCTGCGAAATTTCTTCTGCAACCTCAACCATCCTTTTTTCTTCCGTGGAATCATCTGTGTTGAGCCTAGCTATGAATCTTATGAACTCTCTGCCTTTCAGGTTCTTATAGGCGCCTGACTCTTCAGGTAGGTATGATATGATCTTTTTAACCTCCATCGGATTCTTAACGACGTCTATACCATAGACAGTAACTTCTCCACTTGTAGGCTTTAAAAGTGTAGATATTATTCTAAGTGTGGTTGTCTTACCCGCACCGTTGGGTCCTATAAGACCGAATATCTCACCTTCCTCGACATGAAAAGATATTCTGTCTAAAGCCTTTACTTTCTTTGAATATATTTTTACCAGGTTTTTTACGTTAACAGCCTCTATCATATCTCTATAAGAGAAATGACAGAGAGATTATATCTTTTACCAATGTCAATAATACTTGACAATTTGACTAAAAAATTAGCCTAAAGAAGCTACCATTCATATTCATCATACACTTCTTCGTACCGTTCTTCAGGCTCCTCTTTTATATTTCTGTATGTGTATCTGTAGCTTAGACGTTCTCTCTTTGAACTTAGTATCAACTTGGCTATTGGAATGATCACTGCTACGGCTATAAGTGCTCCTATAAAAGCTATGGGTTCCCATATCGATATAGAAACTTTTTCTGTATCGGGGAGAATATTGATATTTACGCTTTTTTCGAATATTATCCATCTTGCAGAGAATGTATGGTTACCCAAAGAGACCGTAGTCGTTAACGGCGATGTACCGATAGGTACAGAATCTATGCTTACAGGTATGCCAGAGGGAAAAGTGGCAATAGTTATCGTCTTATTAAAGACCACGTTCACTTCTTTTGGCTCACACGTGTCAAAGACCACTGTCTTTCTAACAGTTTGGTTTTGGAACCTAATCTCTACAACATATGTGAGCGTCTCTACATTTTTTTCCAATGGTGTTACTCCAACTCTAGATCCATTGATGTATACCTCTGCACCTTTAGGTACGGATGAGATCTTTAACGTCGAGTTAAAGACGACTTTAACATATTCGTTTTGACCAGCCGATAGACGAAATACTTTCTTCCACATCTTTCCTCCGCAGTAAATTGTTACAGCGTATTCTCCCGGATCGACATCATAGTATCCATTTGTGACATCGATTTTGCGAGTTCCTATGTATACCTCGGCACTTCGTGGAACAATATCCAGATACAATGTAGCGTTAAAGATTACACTTATTCTAGTAATTTCGGCTGGTTTCACATTCACGTTTTTTATCAACGTTTCATTGTTGTAGATTATTGCGACATGATGGTATCCCGGTATAACGTCGACCTTGAGGGGAGTCCTTCCCACGTTTTTTCCGTCAATTTTTACAGAAATGTTCTGGGGTTGTGTTTCAACAAATATTGTTCCATTAAAAACTGCTGTGACCTTAGTGAGCTTGGCTGGCTTTATTTCAACCGTCTTTTTCCAAGTATAGCCCTTGTATTTGAGAAGCAAAAGATAGGTTCCAGGCTTAACGTCAACTTGTAATGGTGTCAACCCAAGATAGTCTTCACCTAAGTACACCTCGGCTTCTGAAGGCGTTGACGTAACCTTTATTGTTCCATCAAATACGTAATTAAGCGGCAACATTTCTCCGGGTTCAAGAGAGAATGAATCGGTTATGGTGTATCCATCATATTCGAGCCTAATTTTATGGGATCCAGGATCAAGTTCAAGAGTTAGAGGAGTTTCTCCAACCCTATTTCCATCAATATACACCGTAGCGCCCGAAGGCGTAGATGATACAGTAATTCCCGCAACTTTAATGAAAGACCTTATAGTCGACGATGTTGCAATGATAAGTCTGTCACCCATGCACCGCGCCATAATAACGTCGAGACCGGTATCTGTACTCCAAACAAGTTCCCCAGTACGGTCATATGCATAAGCCATTGATCCAGAAAAAGCTATAACAATATTATTACACATTACCACAGTTTGGATAGGTGTTGAATAGTTCTTTTGCCATGATATGGTACCACCACTGACTTTGATTAAGGAGTCAACCGTACCGATATACACCTCGCTACTTGATACAGGATATATATCGAGAACTTCGCTGCCCAGGCTTATGTTCCATAAAAGATCTCCTGATAGGGAAAACTTGTAAAGCCTGTCTTTAGCCACAAACACAGAATCACTTGTAACTTCCACTATTTTGATCGAACCTATCTCCGTTTTATTCCATACAAGATTCCCGTCAAAGTCGTAAACATATATACCAGAAGTATTAGCAATCACGACTTTACTGCTTGATACCGCAACATCCTTTAGATTTGGGACATTATAGATTCTTCGAAGAGTTCCGTCAAGCGCGTATAAATACGCCTTATTTGAGGCTCCAATAATGATATTTGAGTAACGTATGTCACCCCTGGTGGCAGTAAAATTCAACGAAAACAAACTCACATTGACTCCTTCATTGTTAAAAACTTTAACCTCAGAAGACTTTACCGCCAGGATATAGCTCGAAACATCCATATCCAAAACGCTTACTCCCACATTCACGGACCATTCCTCACTATAGCCGGGTATTCCTGCAATTACTAGATGTGAATGAGTGACAAGAAAAACTAGCATCATAGATACAACAATTGCATGTTTGTTCCGCATAATATCTAACATTAGAGAGGACTTCTTTCTTTGATAAACTTATTGATTATTTTCTCTACAAAGTATTGTAACAAAATATATAATATCAAAAAATCAAAAATAGTATTAATGTCTACAGAATTCCTTGGTAGCAATAACACTTCCTTAAAGTGATAGATTATGAGATTAACGGCGGATAAGATAGCTGAGCTAGTAATTATAATATTAGAACTCTTGGTAGCAATGATATTAATATGTGTTATTCTATTATCACTCTCTAGGATTATTATTGATGTTCTTTCTATGACAACACTACATAGTTTTGATAAAGAATATTTTGTAAGAGTGCTTGATGAAGCCCTTTTAATGGTCGTTGCGATCGATATTATTCGAACCCTTCTCACAGGAATACTGAAAAAGAGGATAACTGTAGTTGTAGTTATCGAAGCTGCTCTCATATTCATTATAAGGGAAATCATAGCCTTAGAGCTGAAACTCATCCCAGAAACGAGACTGATCATATACGGTATACTATTCCTTATATTCTTCTTAAGCTGGTATATTTTAAGAAGATCTATGCTTGAAGAAAAGATGTTAAAAAAAGTAGGGTAGAGTATTAGGATGAGAAAAATACTTCTTTCTATAAAACCGGTTTTTGCTGAGCAAATAATAAGAGGCGAAAAAAAGATAGAGTTGAGGAGAAGAGCAAAAATAATGATAGGCGACGTTATCTTTCTTTATGCGTCTTCTCCAGCAAAGAAAATCATTGGAGAATTTATTGCTGGTAGAACATATTATGTTCGAGAAGAAGAGGCTTTAGAGATGATTAAGGCACGATCTGATTTGGGGCTAGATTTGAGAGATAAACCATATGTTATTGGCGGAAAATACATTCAGGTTATTCCAGTTGTCTTTCCCCGACAATATAAGAGACATATTAATCTTAGCGAAATCAGAAAGATTCTACCAGACTACATGCCTCCTGTCAGCTATTCTATTCTCGAATGAAATAGTAAAATCACTGATATTTTGGAGAAAAACAGATGTGAAACTGAACCAGTTCTTCGTTTCATAGTTTTCGGAATAGAAAACTGCATATTTTGTAAGAAAAATACAAGTTTTCTAAAAAGTTTGTTTGGCTCAAATTGTGTCTCGTATTGTGACCTTCATTTGAAAGAGTGTTTTGTAAAATATCGTTCTATAAATGAACATATTTTAAACGATGAGAAAGGTGTACCCTTAACCCTGGGTAAGTATGGAAACACCTTTATAATTATAAAAGGTTATGTGAACATTTATGATCTTGAAAAGATCTATACCAATATTAACGGCAAAAAGAGAGAAATTTTGATTTATAGGCAGGGGTTTGTTAACACGAAGAATGTAGTAAGCGAAGTTTTAGAAAAACTATTTGATGATATATCCAGCTAACTTTTCTTTGAATACATTTGCAAAGATGTTATAAGCTTCTTTGCCATATAAACAAACAACTATCTTCTCGAGACTCTTCAGCCTGGGCGCTATCTCCATTATAGTGTCTGCCATTATTCTCGCACAAAGTTCAAGAGGATAGCCGTATACACCAGTCGAGATTGCTGGTAGCGCAACACTCTTCAAGCCAAGCTCGTCTGCCTTGAGGATCGAATTACTTATAGCCTTCGCTAGCTTTTCGTCGCCTGAAGGATCACCATATCTAGGTCCTACTGTGTGGATAACATACTTTGCCTTAAGGTTTCCCGCAGAGGTTACAGCTACACCTCCTACAGGTAAGGGTCCGTGTTTTTTCACGTATTCGTCGCTCTCTTTTTGGATAACTTCTCCACCTTTACGTACGATGGCTAGGGCTACTCCACCTCCATGTTTAAGATACCTGTTTGCAGCGTTGACTATTGCATCTACTTCGAGTTCCGTTATATCTCCTTCAACTAGTTCGATCATAACATTGTTTATTTTGAACAACTTTCTGTCCTGCACATTATTTTTATTGAAAACACGTTATATTACCGTTAACATGTTTTTCCATGAATAGAAGCTATGTCTAAACGGTGAATAAGATGTTAGAGGTGAAAGTTCCTCAGAACTATACACTAATGATTGAAGGACCGGCAAAAATGAGAGTTAAAGAGGGTGCAGGAGAAGTATTTGGTTTAAAGTTTTCGGAAGGATTCGAGACACAAGTAGATTTGTTTAAAGCAGCACCCTTTTACGCTACTAGTGAATTAAGGCTAGTTATAGAAGAGGGGAAATTATGGTACCACATAGGACGAACTATCCCAGAAACGTGGGACAAGCTCGCCCAAAAATGCATAGAAGAGAAGCCTAAGAAGATAATGGTCATAGGAAGCGTGGATGTTGGTAAAAGTGGGCTTGTAACATACTTATTTAACCAGCTTGTCCAGTCTGGACTAAAAGTTGGAGTTGTCGACGCAGATACTGGCCAGAGCGATATAGGACCACCAACCACAATAGGGCTTGGAGTCTCCGATAAGCCTGTTGTAATGCTTTCTGAAATACCACTATACGACGCGTTTTTCATAGGACTTACCTCTCCTTCGGGACTACTCCATAGATCAATAACTGGCGTCTCACTAATGGTAGAAAAGGCCTTAGAGAATCTTCATGTAAACACAGTGATCATTGATACGACAGGATGGGTTACAAGTCCAGAGGGTAGAGACTTGAAAATTATGAAAGCTTTGAACGTGGCTCCAGATCTGATAGTTGCAATCGGGGAAGAAAAAGACCTAGCACACATTACAAGATTCCTGTCCAAGTTCTATGACGTGGTGTATGTCGAGCCTGCGATTAGTCTGCGTCCACGTAACCGTGAAGAGAGACGAGAGATACGCAGGAGCATGTACGAGAAATATTTCATAGATGCGGAAACCAAAGACATTCCATTTGATCACATTACTTCGAGCTATTCTTTCATATTCAGCGGCTTACCTCTAAATGAGGACGAAAGAAAGCAACTTGAACAGATATTAGATACGCGAATCGTTTATGGTGAAAGAAGCCTAGATAGTATAGTTCTTTTGGTGGAGACTCCAGTTTCCTCTACAACTCAGAGTTTACTTTCAACAATGTATGATGTAAAATATGTGAGAATCTTAACTGGCGTAGAGCTTATCCATACCCTCGTCTCATTTGGTGACAAGGAAAAGATGTTTAAAGGGTTAGGAATCATCGAAGGCATCGACGTAGAGAAACAGACACTAAGAGTCTTCACCAATGTTGACGTGGACGAGAACATGTTTCTCCAGTTTGGATATATAAAGGTTAACCCGTCAACGTTTGAAGAAGAGGGATGGATAGAAAAATGGAGTTTTTAGATTATGAATCCTGGTGTCGCTGCAGCTCCAAGATATGCATACACCCATCCTAATATCCATACAGTTAATGTCACCGAGGCGAATAACCAGTCAACCCTAGTAAACTTTCTTTCGATGAGGTAGGTTCTGTTCGGTTTTGCTCTGAAGGCTCGTAGGTCGGCTGCGATAGCCATGTTACTTCCTTTTCTTAGAGAACTGATTATCAGTGGGACAACCATATAGAGGAAATATCTTGACGCTCTTGCAAAGGCTTTAAACAATTTTATGGGATTTCTGGTTTTAGCTATCTGTAGAGTCAATCCTCTTACCTTTGCAGCATTTATAACTATGTTGGCGTCTTCGAACATCGTTGGAATAAGCCTTATTCCAATTACTACGGCAAAGCTCAGAATATACGGCAGTCCTATTCTCTTTTCCTTAATCTTAATAAAGTTAGTTAGTCCTAGCAACAAAGCATTGGGTGCAGTAGAGACAGCTAATAAGAGACCTGTGCTGATAGCTATCAGGACTCTAAGACTTTGAAATGCTCCATAATACATGCCTTGCACAGTCAAAATATGTCCGCCTAAGATATAATCGAGTGCAGGGTGCATTTCATATACAGGCGTTACGGGGAAGATGAAGGTCTGGCTCCAGAAATCATATCCATATCTTATTCCCTGATAGAATATTGCGTTTATCGGTACAGGAAGCATGAGGATAAAGGCTGTTTCAAGCTTTTCTCTAGGCGGCTTTGCAGAAATCCACATGATTACAGACCATATGAAAAGCAATACTAGAACAATGAAATCTTCGAGGATTGCAGCAAGTGTTGTTAGCGTCATAGCCCATAGGATTTTGGCTCGCGGATCAAGTCTATGGAAAAAGCTATCTCTTTTCTCATAGAGGAAAAACCTTTTCAATGAACCTTTTATCACGAGCTTATATACCATGTAGATGAGGACTCCAGGCCCTAGTATGAAGAATATCGTGAAATCGAACAAGAATTTTAAAATATCCCAAAGGAACACTATGTTCATTTTCTACCACCTAAAATCTTTATTCCTTCAATAAATTCTTCAACCGTAAGAACAGGAGGCCTATTGGAGAAAATACGATGCGAAAGCTGCGTAATATAAGGCGGATATATGTTGTGTTTTGTTATCTCCTCACTGTTGAAAAGTGTTCTTGGGCCTGTATCCATTAAAATCTTGCCATTCTCCATTAAAACAACTCTCTGAGCATATTCCGCTACAATTCTCATATCGTGTGTAATGAAAATCACAGTAACATTCTTTTCTCGATTAAGCTTCTTAGCAAGCTCCATTAACATAACCGAGTGCCCCCAGTCTTGCCCTGTTGTAGGTTCATCTAGTACAAGTATTTCAGGATGCATTGTAAGCACGCTTGCAACGGCTAGTCTACGTCTCTGTCCTCTTGATAACGAATGTGGATGATAGTGTCTCATCTCTTTTAGTTCCAGCATCTCAAGGGCCTCCTCTACACGTCTTTTGATCTCCTCTTCTCCAACGTTAAAGTTTCTTGGCCCAAATGCTAATTCTTCCTCAACACTATTTGTAAACAACTGATGATCCGGGTTTTGGAAAACATATCCAACATGTTTTACAAGCTCTCTAGTACTTGTCTCCGACACATCAAGACCTGCTACTATTGCTTTCCCCTTCCAGGGCTTATTTAAGCCGGCAGTGAGACTCATTAAAGTGCTTTTGCCGCTTCCATTTTTTCCTATGATCGCAACCATTTCTCCCCTAAATATATCTAGGCTTACACCCTTTACTGCTACAGTGCCATCCGGATACCTAACCCAGACGTCTTTAAAGGAAATTATAGGCTCTTTACCCCCGATCAACTTGTCCTCAAGCTCTAAAGGATATTCTATTTTGCCATTCAATATCTGTCTAAAGATGCTTTCAGCCTCTTCTAGCGTGATGGGTATTATACTGTCTTTGCTTTCTACAATTTGATTGTACTTGAATACAGCCTCGCTGACTTGGGGTGGTCTAACTCCCCGTTTGAGAAATTCGTCAAGTTTCTTGTATGCCTTGTGGGGCTCGGCATCAATTATTATTTCTCCTTTATCCATTAGAATTATTCTATCAGCGTACTTGGAAACCTCATCTAATCTATGCTCTATAAGGATAACTGTGACATCCCTCCTTTCTTGTATCTCACTTATGATTGAAAGAACACTATATGCACCCTGTGGGTCAAGGTCTGAGGTTGGTTCGTCAAATATTAGTATTTCAGGCTCCATTGCCAGTATTCCCGCTATGGCTGTTCTCTGTTTTTGTCCTCCGCTTAAGGCAAAGATTTCCTTGTGTCTAATCTCCCAGACCCCGGCATCCTTCATTGCCTTGTCTACTCTTCGCCTTATCTCTTCCTTAGGCAGAGCGAGATTTTCGGGACCAAAGGCTACGTCTTCTTCCACGGTTAGAGCAAATAACTGGTCTTCAGGGTTTTGGAGAACTATGCCGACTAGTTGTGTCAGTTCATGAAGCTCTTTTTTCCTTGTGTTAACGCCCTTTACAAAAACGTTGCCCCTCATTTCTCCTCTTTCGATTACGTGAGGAATGTATCCCACGATTGTTAAAGCTAATGTGCTTTTTCCGCATCCACTCGGCCCTGTGAGAACTATAAATTCGCCTTTGTCTACTTTGAGGTTTATGTTTTTTAAAGCCCACTTGTCTGACCTGGGGTAGCGGTACCAAAGGTTTTCTATGCTCAATACAGTAGTATTCATCGAAGTAGAATTAAAATGGGATGTAAAAAAATTTAAACTTCGAATTTTTATTAAGACATCTTTAAGGCACTATTCTCTCTAGTATCTTATACAGTGGATATGCTATAAAAGCTCCGAAAATCATGTTGAATATAGTTATTGTCGTAGTGTGCATCACTACAACATAGGTTGTCGTATAGAAGTGGTTGAGGTACGGATAGAACACATAATATAGTGTTAGCCAAGCAAACAAAGGTCTTAATCCGCCAATAATAGCTGCATCGATATATCCCATGATTCCTGTCGGTCTTACGGTTTCGCCCTCTACTCCCTGTTTCTTTGCGAAGAACTTGTTAATTGCTGCCAAGTATAGGTCTACTGGAACTCCCTCAGCTATGGGGTAGAGCCACCAGAGTGGGTTTATTCCGTACCAGAAGATTTCACTGACTATGTCGTAGATGAATAACATTAATGTAGCTACTCCAGGCTTTCTTACCAATAATACTCCTAGCACGAAGAGCGTGGCGTAGCCTATGTCTCCAAGTGCGTAGTTAATAAATGGCACTGGTATTCTGTTTGTCAGAGCGAAGAATCCTAAAGACCTGCCTATAACCTGGACCCAGATGACTAGTAGTATGCCGAATATTGTCGTATAGATTATGTCTTTTGTCTTGAAGGATTTTCCGTAGAGTTTGCCTTTCTTGATGAGGTAGAACATTACTCCGAGAACTGCAAGGGTTACTACGAGTAGAGCGACATAGATGAAGAAGGGTTTCGGTACAAAAGGCCTTCTCTCCTCTTTAGAGTATATAATGTTTCCATTTGCATCTTTTATTATGACCTTGAATGTTACTATTTTCTGAACGTATGTTTCAGGTACTTTTACAGAGAAGTAAGCTCTATATGTGGCTCCTGGCTTGATCTCTTTAATGGTGTATGTGAAATAGCTTTTGTCTTCGGAGACTTTTCCTCCTTTAGGAGCTTTTAATACTTCGAAGCCTTCTTCTATCGGGACGTGCACCTCGAGTACTATGTTTTCCAATGAGGTTGTGCCTGTATTTGTAATGTATACTGCTCCATAGAAGGATCCTCTTCCTTTATATCCTCCTGAGATAATTATTTGTTCATTTGTCTGCGCTTTAAATGTCGAGCTAAAGTAGTGTGGGAAGTAAAACTCTACTTTCAACTGGTTCTGTGCTAATACTAGAGAAGATGCTATGACTAGCAGTGCTACTAGAAGTGCTGGTATTAAAGCTTTGTTTTTTACCTTCATCGATAAAAATATTGAAACCAGCAATATAATCCTTTTCTCAACACAATTATGATAATTTTATAAACAAAAAAATAATTTTTCAGTTGAAAAATATTTTAAAGAGCAGGAAGATTTATTCTCTCCTAGCATATACTGTTTTTTCTTCTCCAGGTTTTAGTTTTATGATGCCGCATATTATATTATCCTCCTCTATAATTCCTAGTACATTCTCGATCGTCATTTTTTCCCCGCTCTTATAGGAAAAACACATTCCTTGCAACAATAGAGGTTTGGGTTCTGCAACCCAGCTATAGTCGTACCTTCTAAAATAGTAGGGACTGTCAAACTGGTATTTTACACGAATGCTATTACCGCTATCTGCAACTTCAATAGCTGGTATAGGTAAAAACTGCACATCATAACTAGTGCCATTCACAGTGACTATGAGGAAGTGATTTATACCGCCTGACTCTGGTCTAAGGTATAGTGGTGCTCCAGCACCTCCTGTGACGTAAAAATCTGTTCCATTAACTCTCTCATAATAATACGCGTGGTTGTGTCCCTGGAACACCGCCGTAACCTTATATTTTATAAGTATAGGTAATATCTCGTCATGATTGTTCAGGATGTCGGCTCCTTCATAACTTATAACTGGCTTATGCATAAATACAAAGACGTGCTCGTAGTCGTTTCTATATTCTTTGAGTATTCTCTCCAGCCATATAAGTTGTTCACCAGATATCTCCGAAGCATGTCCAACCATATCTGTATCTAGTATTATGAAAAGAGAA
Source organism: uncultured Thermofilaceae archaeon (assembly GCA_964546235.1). Classification (GTDB taxonomy): domain Archaea; phylum Thermoproteota; class Thermoprotei; order Thermofilales; family Thermofilaceae; genus JALVKT01. The sequence continues at coordinate 21,118 of CAZJJA010000007.1, forward strand.
TTCCCATATTCAAACGCAAAATACAGCCTCCCCAGATGCATCACATAAAGAGCCTGCGCCTCAGGATTCCCGGACTCTGGGAGTTCTTCTGTCTGCATTTCATGATTTCCTGGAGCAACAAATATTGGAACTATAGAGCTGTCATAAATGGACATAAAGTCGCTCCATTGCCACTTAAGCCTTGCTATATCGCTCCGATATCCATAGATGACGTCACCTACAAGTATAGCAAACTCAGGTCTTATCAGGTTTAATTCTCTTATAAGCTCTTTAAAAACGGCTGGCTGAGGGGTTACAGCGTCTGGAGGCCTATTGTCGCCAAATACTGCGAATCTAAAAACACTTTGACTACTTTTTCCCGGAGATACATAGATTAGCTGTCTTAAGCTCGTTTCACTAGATCGAAAGATTAGATGATAGAATCCTTCTTCGGGAAAAGAATACGTGTAATTTACCTGTGTGACAGAGCCCCTTTTTACGGTAACTGTAAACTCTCCTATCTTGTCTTGTCTGCATATAGTGGCATGACATACTTTTTCGAGAAAAACTTCGAATATTAGCTTTTTATCAAACATTCCTTTATTTGTGATGTTTAAAGAGAAGGTCACCGGCACATTCTTCCTAATTATTTCTGGACTCCAAACTATATTTGTGAAGTAAACTTCTGAAAGCTGATTTTGATAGTAATAATAGACCCCTCCACTTACAACTACTAGTAATATTATCGATGCTAAAAACAACCTTTTCTTGCTATATGACACCATAATAATCAACTTAAACTCAGAAAACAGAAATAATTAAACATTAGCCTTATTTCTCCTTCCTATATTTATTCATAACCTCCTCTCTGATCTTGCGAGCCTTCTCGAAAGCCTCCTCTTTAGTAACACCCTTAATGATCGACAATAGGTGTGAGACTATTTGAGATATGCTTGTCTCAAGATCTGCAAGGATTTTGTCTGCTCTATCTGGGTTCTCATTCTTAAGATCCCTGTATTTTTGCGTTCGAACCACGTAGCTTCTAACCTTTCTTTTTGCTTCTTCTTTTATCTCCTCATGGTCGAGTTCTTCTACATTTTCGATCGCATAGACCATTGCATCCCACAAAGGCTCTGTTACCTCTTTGGCAGATCTTTCTTTTTTGTACAGTTCTGCCATCAGTATAGCATACATATGTTGGTATTCAGCCAAAGCTATATCTGTAGCCATACCTTACCCCCTTTTTTCAATTCTTAATAACTATATTTAAACTCAAGTATCACATGATCTAAAAACTTTGTTTTATAATATATATAATATAAAAAAGAAAAAATTAATTTAAGAAAATTTAGTCTTCCGCCTTCTTGAACCGGTCCTTTAGTTTAGCTAGAACGCCTGGCAGTGTTGTATACTCCATCTCGTCTGGTCCTAGTCTGTGTGGCATGAATGGTCCGTGTCTGCGCATGTAGTCTGTTATCTCCTGCGCCACTCTTCTTGTGTAGTCGAATGCTGGATCATCAAATAGGTCGTTTGGTCCCTCTAGTATACCGTTGTGGAGCTGGAATCCAAGTCCAACTACTCTTGGTGGTCCGTCGAACCTTGTGCACTTAGCGTTCTTGAGAGCTACTGGCATAAGTGGTCCATGGTGGCTTCCTCTCATCCAGCCTGCAACGAGATGTGGGAATGCGAATGCTTCAAGTATTTCTCCGACTGCTGGAAAGCCGTGCTGTGCTCTGACAATTAGGACTGGGTCGTCTTTTCCTACGTATCTTCCAGCTATTAGGCTTAGCCTTGTTACGGATGCAGAAGCTGCAATTTCTCCGTCACTCTTTCTGTAAACCTTTCTTATAACGTATCGGGAAGGTGTTCCTATGAGTGCGAGGATGTCATAAAGTTCCTCTGGTGCCCTCATTCTTACAATCTTGTGGTCGATTACGTCGAGTATTTCGAACTCAAATCCATCATGCATGCTGGGGTCGATTACGAGACCTGCTGTGTTGAATGGGTCTGCGAATATCTTGTATAGGTTAAAGTTCCATGCGCCTGGCTCTGTCTTGTCAGCAGAGAAGACGAGGATTGGCTCGCTCTTTCTCTCTTCAAACTCCATCTCAGCTACTCCTGGACCCATTCCTCTTACGTTTCCAGAAAATGTGTCGCTGAGCAGGTCTTGTCCTGCGCCGTAGAGCTTTAGTGGCTTACTTACTTTTTCCGTCACTTCTACAAATGTGTCCCATGCAAGCTTGTGTATCTCCGGGTTTGCTTCTCCCTTTGTGTGTGTCATCAATAGCTGAAGGTCGTCTCCAGCATGAAATACAAAGTAGTCGGTTATAAGTCCCGTCTCCTTAGCTTCCTGCAACTTCTTCCTTGCAAGTTCTTCCTGTTTGGGGTGTACGACGCTGTGTCCTACCCATCCACCAATGTCTGCCTTGATAAGGCTTACTGTTACCTTCATTGCATGTTTATAAGGTGTGAGGATTATTAATCAATTTGTGAATATTACACTTTAATAACTCCAATATATACATTGTGAATAATTAAAAAATATTATTGGTTAGTCTATCGATGAATTACATGTTTCATGGTTTTCCGTAATTTTCAAAATTTCTTTTGTTTCCAAGAATTTAACTAGAAAAACTTTCCTATCAGAGAAATATCTCTAAAGAGACTTTGTTTGCTATTGCACTGTCTTAGTCTTTATGAAGCTGACAATGTTTCTTTTAAACTTAAGATTATAATATCTTAAATATTTCCAGTAGAATCCTGAAAATGAGAAAGATTTTTCATCAAAAACCTGTAAAAAGGATCAGAGTTTTATTTCTCGCACGTTAATTATTGACATAATCTTTTCAGCTAAAATAGGTATACCTAGCCTGGAATCTATTGAAGCATCAAATTCTAGAAGTTTTCCTCTTTTATCGTAAAACCTTAGTATAGGATAGATGTTTTTCCTATATACTTCTAGTCTTTTCTTGACGATATCTATTTCATCATCGCTTCTCCGTACAAGTTTAGCTCCACATACATCACAGACCCATTTCTTCTTTGGCGGATTCCACTCTACATGATATGTTTTACCACAAACAGGACAGCGTAGTCTGCCTGAAATTCTCTCCAAAATCACTATGTCGGGAGCGTTTAAAAAGACCGCTATGTCTACGGGGAAAACTTTTTCGGAATATTCGGCCTGGTATAGCGTCCTTGGGTATCCATCGATTATAAAGCCGTTTTTGCCTAGAGTTTTCACTGCTTTTTCTACAACCTTTACTACAATTTCATCTGGAACTAGCAGTCCCTTCTCAACATATGTCTTGACTTCTCTGCCCAGGTCAGTGTTCCGAGATATTTCCTGTTTAAATATTTCTCCAGGGGAAAGGTGTGGTATGCCTAGCATCTTAGAGAGAGAATTAGAATATGTTCCTTTCCCAACGCCCGGTGGTCCTAAAATTGAGATGTGCAAATGGGCACCATTTAGTAATATTATTAAATACTGTTATTTATCATTATCCTCGAAATAAGTAGTAAAATATACAAAATTTTGTTTGAAGAACTAGAATGTGTAAAGAAGTAGCTGAAGAGTTTGCATACCATATAGTAGTTACCCTTATATTGAATGGACGAATAGAAGAGGCTATTCTTGAACTATCCAAGTTCTACAAGGTTCGTCCTCCAAAAATTTTCATAAAGCGTCCAAAAGGCTTAGGAAAAGCTTTAGCTGTCTATGTCCCAAGAAAAGAAGCGATATATCTCACCAGGGGAGAATACATCTATAACCCATTTATCATCTTGCACGAATTCTACCATCATTTAAGATATTTCGGAGGAAAACATAGAGGCACAGAAAAGAATGCAGACAGATTTGCAAACTGCTTCTTAGTCAAATATAAAAAATATTTATCTAGAAGACTCGGCTCTAAACAAAATAATCTTTAGCGCTTCAACGGATAGAAACACTCCAACAGATGCCGTTAAACCTATTATCCAATCATTTATTGTTGGCTCTACGATATCGAATGCCTCCCTTGCCAATGGGAAATAGAGTATAAATAGCTGGAGTGCCAGGGATATTGTAATTGCTAGCACCAGATATTTGTTCTTGAACACTCCTACCTTAAACACTGGATGTATGAGTGAGCGCGTAGACAGTGCTAACAGTAGTTCTGTCATGATCATTGCAGTGAAGATCGTGGTTCTTGCTTCCAGTAGAGGAACACCAGAGGAGATCTGGTAGTGGAATATATAGGTTAAAACAGCCGTGGCTATAGCTGGCGTCAATATAAAATATAGAAGGAATTCTTTCTTTGAAAAAATAGGGTCATTGGGCTTTCTAGGCTTTCTTTCGAGGAGGTCGGGGTCCGGAGGATCTACACCCAGGGCAATAGCTGGTAAACCGTCAGTAACTAGGTTTATCCATAGGTACTGGATTGCTGTAAAAGGTAGAGGCAGTGTAGCTAGAGATGCTACAAGCGGTACGACTAGTTCCGTTATGTTGCATCTGAGGAGATAGGCTAAGTATTTTTTGATATTCTCAAATATCTCTCTGCCGAGTTTTATCGCTTCAACTATGGTTGCGAAATTATCGTCGGCAAGTATCATGTCTGAAGCTTCCTTTGCAACTTCTGTACCCGTAATTCCCATCGCAACTCCTATATCGGCCGCTTTGAGCGCTGGAGCATCATTTACTCCATCCCCTGTCATTGCCACGATATGGTTTTTCTTTTTCAACGCTCTGACTATGCGTAACTTGTGTTCTGGTGAGACTCTAGCATACACTCTTATCTTTTCAACATTTTCAAGAAGTTCTTCTTCACTCCTATTTTCTAAATCTTTTCCCATAAGCGCTATGTCTCCCTCCTTGAACATACCCAGCTCTTTTGCTATTGCAACCGCGGTAAGCTTGTGATCTCCAGTAATCATTGAAACTTTAATCCCAGCTCTCTCACAAAGCTTGAGGGCATCCTTCACTTCTGGACGTGGCGGATCTATCATCCCAACTATTCCGAGAAATACCAGGTCCTTTTCGTCCTCCTCCGTCCACATGTCCTTCTTCTCAACCTTCTTGAACGCAAACGCGAGATTTCTTAGTCCTTGAGATGCGTATTTTTCGGTTACCTCTATTATTTTTTGACAGTGCTCTGGGTTTAGCTCAACGATCTCTCCATTAATCATTATCCTATTCGATAACAATAAGAGGGTCTCAGGCGCGCCTTTTACATATAATACATATTCCTCTCCAATCACATGTATAGTTGACATCCTCTTCCTTTCGGACGAGAAAGGAATCTCTCCTACTCTCTCATATGTTTCTTTAAGCCCTGCCTTATATGCGAGTACTTTTAAAGCTCCTTCTGTGGGATCGCCTTTGACAACCCATTTTCCATTCCTTTTTTCAATCTTTGCATCATTATTATGTAGAGAAGCCAGTAGAATCTGATATATTGATTCTATGCTTAACGGGTCTATCTTTTTTCCCTCCGAGATAAAGTCTCCTTTAGGCTCATAGCCTGTTCCAGTAACTTCAACCTCTTTTCCATAGACCCATATCCTCCTTACAGTCATTTCTCCCTTTGTCATTGTTCCCGTTTTGTCAGAACAAATGTAGGTTGTCGATCCTAGAGTCTCGACGGCTGGTAGTCTTTTCACGATTGCGTTTCTTCTAGCCATACGGTACATTCCAATAGCCAGTGCTCCGGTGACCACTGCTGGGAGAGCCTCAGGTACAGCTGCAACAGCTAAGCTAACAGCCCAGACAATCATGTCTAGCAGCTCGTATTTCCATACGACAAGTCCTATGAAAGACACAATTGTCGCTACGATCAGCATAAGTAGTGTTAACGCTTTGCCTATATCGTCCATCTTTTTCTCAAGCGGAGTCTTCTCTTTCTCGACTTCCTGTAGAGACTTAGCTATTTTACCGAGCTCCGTGTCCATTCCTGTTGCCACGACAACTGCCTTGCCTTTTCCGTAGGTAACTATCGTGCCGTAAAACACCATATTGTGCCTTTCAGCAAGAGGAGTGTCTTCTGGCAAGATCCCTGGCCTCTTTTCAACTGTTATAGATTCTCCTGTAAGCATTGACTCGTCTACTTTCAGGTTAATCGCCTCGAAAAGCCTGGCGTCTGCTGCAACTCTATCGCCAGCCGTGAGAACTAGTATGTCTCCTGGAACTATTTCGGCGGCTTTAACTTCGATCTCTTTTCCGTTTCGAATAACCGTTGCTGTAGGAGATGTGAGTTTTTTAAGCGCTTCAACGGCCTTTTCAGCCTTGTATTCCTGTACAAACCCGAGAATTGTGCTCGCGAGAACAATGGCTATTATAGTGATGGCATCCAAAACTTCTCCTATAAGTACAGATAGCCCTGTGGCCGCAAGAAGTAGGATGATTAGGGGATTTATAAACTGGTTAATGAAGAGTCTAAGCGGACTGACATGTTTTTCTTCTTCTATGACATTGGGTCCATATTTTTCTAATCTTTTCTTTGCTTCATCTTCCGATAACCCGTTGGTAGAAGTATCTAATAGCTTGAAGACTTCCTCTATTGGTAAGGAGTGCCAAATGGAGTTTTCATTCCTATCCATTAACTAGACACCTTAAGCGTGAGATTTACGATATTCTTTTATTTTTAGATAATTAGTGTTTCTCAGGAAGATTATGAAAAACATCTATAAAGAAACTATCGATACCTTTAACGAGATATCCAGCGTTTATGACCGAGGCAGAGGTAAATGGTATAGAAATATCTTGAACCTGGTCTATAGGTATGGTCTGGAAGAGCCTATTCTTGACATTGGATGTGGTACAGGAGAGATTTCGTTGAGAATCGCTTCTAGAGGCTTTATGGTTGTTTCCGTGGACTGTGCCGAGGGTATGATAAATATTTTGTTAAAGAAAGCTAGAAGGAGAAAACTGTATCATCGGGTATCTCCTCTCGTAGCTTGTCTTCCACATCTTCCCTTTAGAGAGAGGATATTCGGCTCGATACTTGCTATTGCCGTTATACATAACATAGTTTCAAGGCGTGACAGGTTAGCCTCTATAGGAGAGATATACCGTGTTTGTAGAGAAGATGGTATAATCTACATAAGCGCGTGGAGCCTCATTCATCCAAAGAATCTTCTAAAAGCCGTATCTTTTTTCGTGAAAGGATACAGCTTTGGCGATGTTATAGTCCCCTGGAAACATAGGGATCGAGTCCTGAAAAGATTTTATCACCTCTATTCTAGGAGAGAACTTGAAAGAGATCTCAGGTCAGCCGGTATTAAAAAATTCAAAATTTTTTCCTGGAGCCCGAAAGACAAGAAGTTATTTAAAGACAACCTCGTTGCAATCATTAGAAAGATCAGCTATGGAAAAGAGTAAAACACTACCGCTTAAGGTCAAAAAACCTACAAGAATGCTTTCTGGCGTGTCGGTAGTAGCCATTATGGCTAAACCCTACCCTTGTCCTCATGGAAAATGCGTCTATTGCCCCGGAGGTGTTTCCGAGGGAACTCCACAAAGCTACGTCTTGGAGTCTCCTGCTGTGATGAGAGCGATCAGACATAACTATAATCCTTACAAGCAAGTCATATCCAGACTAAAACAATACGAAATTCTAGGCCATAAGCCGAGCAAGATCGAACTCATAGTGATGGGTGGAACTTTCCCAGCGATGCCAAAAGACTACCAGGAATGGTTTGTTGCTAATGCCTTTGAGGCACTCAACAGATATCCAGCAGAAGAACCTCCATCTCACGTCAACCTCGAGTTAGCCCATCTAAAGAACGAAAGAGCAAAAATAAGATGCGTGGGATTAACTATTGAGACAAGGCCTGACTGGTCGATGGAACAGCATGTTGACTGGTTTTTACACTTGGGTGCTACTAGGATCGAGCTAGGGGTTCAGACGGTTTTTGATGATGTCTTAAAGAAGGTTAGACG